>JBBAED010000001.1 GCA_041656115.1 Dehalococcoidales bacterium
TGGGTTTCTGCAGGAATTTTTAAAGCTAAGTTCCCTTTAAGCGTGGGGACCTTTACTTCCCCGCCCAACACCGCTGTTGTTAGCGGTACATCAATGTTGGTAAGTAAATCATTTTCTTGCCGTTCAAATGTTTGGTGAGGTTTGACAACCACCGATAAATATAAATCGCCCCCTGCACCGCGCCCTTGCCCGGCAATTCTTATTCGTGACCCGGTTTTTACCCCGGCCGGAATTTTTACTTCAATGCGCTTTTCGGACGGTTGTGTTCCCGTTCCCATGCATGTCGGACAAGGCGCCTTTTGGACGCGCCCGCTTCCTTTGCAAGTAGGGCAGGGTTTTTGGTCTTGGATGCTGAAAAGGCGGGTCGATCCGCTAAATGCCTCTTCCAAGGTTACTTCAATGGAAGACTCAATATCCCTGGCTTGCTTCGGAGGTGCTTGTTTTTGTTTGCGCCCCATATTAAAAAGGTCGCCGAAAATACTGCCGAGATCGTCTCCGCCAAAGCTGTAGCTTTGAGACTGACCTCCTCCCCCGAATATATCGCTGAAATCATAATGCTGGTACCCCGCTCCCTGTCCCCCCTGCGCTCCTTTTGAGAACCGGTCGGCGTATTGCCACTGGTCACCGAATTGATCGTATTTTTTACGCTTTTCGGCATCCGAAAGCACCTCGTACGCCTCGCTTATTTGCTTGAACTTTTCCTCGGCGCTTTTATCTCCCGGATTAACATCGGGATGGTACTTACGCGCCAGCTTGCGGAAGGCTTGTTTGATTTCCTTATCGTCGGCGGTTTTGTCTACCCCCAGCAGTTTATAATAGTCTTTTTCTGCCATAACAGTATTCCCTGTTTCCTTTATTTTCTATCGTAATTATAACGTAATTATAAGCAAATTGTCAATAATGTGGCAATAAAGTTAATAAAACAATGTCAACCAATGCTTGTGTGTGCCTGTAAAACAGACCGGAGCGGTTGTGTATTGGGAGGGAAAGGGGTCTGTTTTAGAGAATGTTGCGTAACTCAAAATACTTCATCAAAATCTTCAAGGAAAAGGCTTTGTTTCTTTAAAAAATTGGTTGACAAAACCTTTATTAGGGTATTGACAAGACCCAGTTTGTGGATTAGAATGAGGACGGTGCAGCCTGAGATATAGAGAATTTGATTGGTGCTATGTATTTCGTTATTGAAACGGGCACCTCTTTAGAGTTCGGAGTCAGGGGGCATTAAAAATTATCAAATCGCATCAATTCTTCAGTACGAAAATTATGTTTGGACTGTGAATAATATCAACAACAAGGAGGTGGTGTTTATCGAAGCAGACTCAACAAGGTTTATTGATATCTTTCGTAACATGTCGATAACAATGAAAGGAGAAAGAATTGAAAGAAGAAAAGGATTTGAAAACAGAAGAAACCAAACAATCAGGTGAAGTTTCAAGAAGAGACTTTCTTGTAGGTGCCGGTACCGTGGTTGTTGGCGGAGCTGTCGGTGCTGGGTTACTTTCCAGCTGTAACGGCGGCGAAGAGAAGACTGTAACGACAACTAAAACTGTTGAAAAGACAGTCACGGTTAGTGATGGTGCTACTGCTACCGTAACTGAAACCAAAACCGTTGGTGGCGAGGGAGCCATTACCGTAACCGAAACCAAAACCGTATCCGATGGTAGTAGTGGGGTTCTCGAACCTTGGCAGGAACCGGAGAGGGGTTATGTATATGCGACTAAGACTCCTACCCAATTTGAAGTTAAAAACGGTAGGATTATTAGGTGCAGAAGGATACGCTTTAATGACCACAACCCGGATATTAAGCAATGGTCAGTCACCGCTCGCGGTGCAACTTGGAAAGCCCCTCTGAAAAGCTCCTGCTCGCCTTACTATTTAATGAACAAAACCCGACAAACTTCCGCAAACAGAATTCCCTATCCTCTGCAGAGGGTTGACTGGGAACCTGGCGGCGATCCGGCAAAGATTAATGCCCATATGCGCGGTCGCAGCGGTTACAAGAGAATTTCTTGGGACGAAGCTGCTACCATTATTGCCAGTGAAATGAAGAGGGTTGCTGACACTTACGGTGGGGAAGCTGTTTCTTGTGCCCGTAGCGGTCACCATCATGAGGGTGGCGGTATCACCGGTACAACAACAACCGTTGATAAATTACTCCTCCACTGGACTATTGCCAACTATGGCTATGAACATGCCTCCACCGAGCGTGACGACCAAGGTAACAGTTTCGCAGGCGGACAGACTGGCGGTAGGTGGGTACTTGGTTCGGATTACGAAGCTACCGATCACTTTAAAGACATTCTTGAAAACTGTGAATTACTGATGGCTTGGCCCAGCGATGCCAGTCAGAAGACATGGATTGGTGCCAACGGTATTGCAATTGCAGCCCTTAACAGGTATGTCCACCACGATGTCAAAATCAGACAGGTGTATGTTACCCCTGAATTCAACAGATCTTGCAAATTTGCATATAAATGGGTTCCGGTTATTCCGCAGACCGATGCTATATTGGCTCTTGCTATCGCATATATTTGGTTGAAAGAAGGAACTTACGACCAGGCATACCTAGATACACATACCATAGGTTTCTCGGAATTCAAGAAATATGTACTCGGCGAAGACGGCAGCGGAGAAAAAACACCTGAACTAGCATCAGAACACACCGGTATTCCTGTATGGACCATTAAGGCTATCGCTCGAGAATGGGCGAGAGTACCGACTTCGACTCTCTACGGTGGACAGGGCGGTGGTGTTGCTTGTCGTAATATTTATGCTCATGAGACTCAGAGACTGCAGATTTATTTGAAGTGTATGCAAGGGCTCGGCAAACCCGGTATTCATCAGTGCCGCTACTACGGCGTTCCGATGGGCAATCCGGCGAAGAATCCTGCTGTTACTGCATATGCCGCAACTAATATCATGAATGCCAATATTGCCAAAGATACCGGTAAGAGGCTCAACATGCAGGACAGAGACCGCCCGATGATTCCGAGCGGTAGATGGCGTGCTGCTATGCTTGAACCGTCCGTAACCTGGTATAACAGAGAAGATCAGTTCTTTAAGAGAACCTATCCGATGCCCGGCAAATCAAGAATTCGCCTAATGTGGGCTGCCGGTGGTTCCTTTACCGGTAGTGATCAGCACGGACAC
This sequence comes from Dehalococcoidales bacterium, assembly GCA_041656115.1. Lineage (NCBI taxonomy): Bacteria > Bacillati > Chloroflexota > Dehalococcoidia > Dehalococcoidales > Dehalococcoidales bacterium. The sequence continues at coordinate 3,151 of JBBAED010000001.1, forward strand.
GGTGCACAGTTAGGTCTACAGTCACCCGAACTTGAGTGCTATATTAACAGTAATATTTATCTGGAAGATACAACCGCCTATGCCGATATTATTCTTCCGATTACCCAACAATTAGAAAGACCTGAAATTGGTAACAATGGTTGGGCTTATAAGGCATTTGCCGCAAACAAAGAACCCATCGTTAAGCCTTTCTATGAAGCTAAGACTGACTTTGAACAGTGCTGCATTGTTGCCGAAAAACTCGGATTCCTTGATAAGCTCCTCGAAGGAAAGACTTACCAACAATTTGTTGATGATAATTTGAAAGAAGCTTACGAAAAATCCGGTGTTACCGACATGATTAGTTGGGACGAATTGGCTGAGGGTAAAGCTCTTTGTCAGGCTCCGGTAGAGGGCTGGTATGATACTGAGCCGTATTTCCATAAATTCTATAATGATCCTAAAAAATATCCGTTGAACACCGAATCCGGTTTGCTGGAAATTGTTTCCGGAAAGCTTCAAGAAAACTTCCCGGATGACAAGGAAAGATCCGGATTGGCAAAATGGGTACGCGGTGGTCCTCCGGAAGACGGTTGGGCTCATGACGAAGATCGCTTTATCAGTAAGAATAAAGACAAGTATACTCTGGTTATGATGAGTAATACTTCAGCGTGGAAATATCACTCCATGTTCTCTGATCAGCCGTGGTCAAGAGAAATTGAAAAGGTAGTCGGTTGGGATGGCTATGCGTATGCCCCGGTTTTGATTAATCCGGAAGACGCGGCCGCAAGAGGCATTGAGGCCGGAGATATCGTCCATTACTACAACGACAGAGGCGGTGTCCTTGGTGGCGCTGTTGTAACTCATCGTATGGTTAAAGGCGCTATCGGTGCTGAGAAGGCCGGTGGTGGTCACCACATTATCCCCGGTAAGTTGCATCGTGGCGGTAACCCCAACGCTATTAACCCGGATCACAACCACTCTATCACTGCGTACGGCGGTGCTTACACAGGCTTCTTAATCGAGCTTGAAAAAGTTACTATGGCAATGATGGAAGGTTGGAAGGCAGAGTATCCGGAAGCATTTGCCAGAGGTCCTGAGAACGGTGGTAAATACAGTAAGGTTTATGATCCTGCCTATGGTCCGTTCGCTGCCGGCTGGATCGAGGGAGGTATATAATATGGGTAAAGTTTTTATTTACGATGTTGACGCATGCTTAGGATGTTATTCTTGCCAGATAGCTTGTAAAGACGAGCACTGCAATAATGACTGGATGCCCTACGCAAAACCGCAACCTGTTTGGGGACAGTTCTGGTATAAATTAGACTTTAACGAGCGAGGCGAAGGAGACAAGCAGAAAATAAACTGGTTGGCCACTTTGTGTATGCATTGTGATGATGCTCCTTGTATGAAGGTTTGTCCCATTAATGCCATAACCAAGAGACCTGACGGTTTGGTTATTATTGAACCTGCCAAATGTGACGGTTGTATGGCTTGTGTTGGAGCTTGCCCTTACGGTGCTATCTACTTTAACCAAGATCTTCGCTTGGCTCAGAAATGTACCGGATGTGCTCACCTCCTCGATCGTGGTTGGCCGATTAAAGAACCGAGATGTGTGGATAACTGTTTTGAGAACTTAGCTTTAAGATTCGGTGAAGAGTCAGAATTTAGTGCCGATATTGCCAAGGCTGAGGTGTTCAAACCTGAGAACAAGCCCAGAGTGTACTATCTAAATCTTCCGAAGAAATTTGTTGCCGGTAACGTATACACTTCTTCAGATAAAGAAGTTGTTATCGGCGCGACCTGTACGCTTTCCGGGGCCGGTTCCGCTACCACTACCACAGATGTATTCGGTGATTTCTGGTTCGAAGGGTTGGCTGATGGTACGTACCAGGTAAAAATTGAAAAAGACGGCAAATCGGTAACACTTGATGCCGATACCACAAGCCGTGATGTCAACTTAGGTTATATAGATCTTAAATAATTCTGTAATCTGTAACTAAGGCTATATACGATGAAGGGTGAGGCTCTACCGATATTGCTTCACCCTTCATCACAATAAAAACAAAAACTTAAAGGAGAATTTGTTATGGGTGGTACCAAAGCTTGGATATTCCGAGCATTGCTTGCCGTTGCTACCGGCTTGTTTTTATTCTCGTGGTTTAACCCATGGTGGGAAGCTTACATTGTTAGGCTTGAGGTAAACGCGGTGGAGATTTATGCTCACGGCCTGGTTTCTTTCATACCTGACGAGTACTTATGGTGGATTTCAGGTTATGATGATATCATGCCTGCGTTTTTCACCCCCCTTATGTGGGTTTGGATGGGGCTTTGTGTTTTGGCTTTGCTGGCTAGTATGTTCTTAAGTAATAAGAAAGGCCTGAGCTTAGGCAAATTCAGAATGTCTTGGCCCACAATTCTCATTGCCGTCGTCGGTATATCGATGATTGTGGTTTGCATTATCGGTATTATTGTTATCCTTGCCAACCTCGAAAGTTTCTTTGGCGCGCCCTTGAACGGTCGTATTATGATTGACTTTGGTGATCCGTATGCCAGCGAAGTTGATACAAAACTTCTTCCCAGTTACTACATACTTGCAGGCACCGGTGTATTCCTGATTGTCCTTTCTTTCTTACGACGTTTTTTTGTTAAAGATTAAAGTTATTTAAACTGATACAGGGCAACAATTTTGGCTATTCGATTCAGACGAACAGTATGAAGTTGTTGCCCTGTATTGTGATATAATTAGATATATTTTCAAAGAGGTGTAAAAGAATTGTCCGAAAAAGAAAATAAACAAGACGAAAAAAATGAGAGTATTACAGAAAACAAACAAGCAGAAAATTCGGAAGAGATATCAAAGATACCCACTCCTGTTGCAGTCGGGGACGAAAGAGTAACTGTTACAAGGCATGATTTTTATAATGAGACTATCCCTGACGGGACGCAAATAGTTAGCGGCGTTAAGTTGGAGATGCGAAATAATACGGATAGTGTTGTGGCTAGCGTGCATTTTGATCTCAATTTTATTAATGAAGAAGGCCGGGTGTTTGATAGTATTGCCTCTAAGGTGTTTAACATCCAGCCTCAATCCAGTAACTTTTTTCGTGTAACTTCCGCTAAATTTCGTGATAATAAAATCAAGAGTTATGATTTTAAGATATTGGATACAACTTTTATTCCCGAGCCCTTTTTTGCCGGTAACGACTACGTGACCGTACTTAGGCACTCAGTAACCGATTGTGTTCCCGGAGAAGGTGACTGGGGGGATTCGGCAAGGGTTGAAGCTGCTATTGCCAATGCTACCGATAAAACTTTGTCGACTATTTTATTTGATGTCGAATTTTTAGATATTGAGGGCAATGTTATTTCAACTACCGAACATGTTGAACAAGAAATTAAGCCCGGTGTCAGCCGTGCTATTATGATTAAAACAAGTATTTACGAGCCGGGTTTATTGCAGAGTTATAACATAAAGATAGCAAAGGTAACAACTGCAGATGTCGAAAGATTTCAATTCCGCAGACAAGAAATGTCCACAAAGCAAACGGGAGAAGAGGAAATTATCGGTACTATAAAAAACCTTGGTACTGAAATAGGGTCTACCGCTGTAGTGGCTGCTTTTTATGATTATAGCGATAGGAATATTGGAACAAAGGTAATTATTGTATCCGATATTGAACCTGATGATGTTAAAAAGTTTCGCATTGTGTTTAAACCTCAAGAAGGAGATGTTGTAAGGAATGCAGATCTTCAGATTGCTCAGTTGGATGAGTACCTATCCTATTAGTTAATTTCTGTATTTGTAAAGCCATGTTTATCATGGCATATTATTGTTGTAAAAGGCTTCGTTTGTTATGAAAGTACTTCTGATTTTTCCCCCGGTATGGGCTCCTTACCGCCCGTACTTGGGGTTGCCGTCGCTTACGGCATATTTAAAAGAACACGGTGTGGATGTAATCCAAAAAGATCTCAATATAGAGATTACGAATATGCTTTTGTCCCAAAAACATTTAGAAAGTGTAGGCAAGAAACTTAACGGGCGCTTTAACCTTATTAACTCTAAAAACATGTTATCCGCAGGGATAGAACAGAAGTATTACAGTGATCTCTACAAAGCTAAGTCTTCCGCTCATTATCTTGCCGAAACAATTGAAGAATCTAAGAACGTGTTCCGGGGCAGTGATTTTTATGATATAAACAAGCTTTCTCGTGCGCGAGAAAAGCAGAAAAATGCCCAGAATATTGTATCTGTAAATAGTTTCCCGTCGGGGCAAGATTTATTTTGGCCGGTTAATATAAAATTTCATCGCACATATGCGGATATCAAGAAAATTACGGCAAATAGGGCGGAAAACCCATTTTATACCATTTATGAAGACCATTTTATCCCTTATTTATTAAAAGAGAAACCGGATATAATCGGCATTTCTATTGTCGGAGAAACACAATGGGTTCCGGCGTTGACGCTTTCGCGCATGATTAAAAGCATTTATAAAAGAGGACATATTACAATCGGTGGCTACACAACTACCGTTCTGTCAGAATCGTTCGAAAAATACCCTGATCTTTTTACGACATTTTTTGATAGTGCAATAATTGATGAAGGAGAAATTCCTCTTCTGAAACTGGTTGAAGCTATCTCGAAAGGCAAATCTCTGTGTGAAGTCCCCAATTTGGTCTATGCGGACGGCGGAAAAGTCGTTTCAAACGAAGGGACGTTTCCCGAAGATGTAAATAACCTGCCTACCCCATGTTTTGATGGAATGCCGCTTGATTTGTACTTAAGCCCCGAACCTGTATTACCTATTCTCTCCTCGAGGGGCTGTTATTGGAGTAAATGCGCTTTTTGTTCTCATAACGAGGTTTATAGGTGTAACTATCAGGTAAGAGATGCCAAGAAAGTTGTTGATGATATAAAGAAACTATCCGAATTGTATAACGTAAGACATTTCGCCTTTTCGGATGAAGCTATTTCCCCTGCTTCAGCAAATAGGTTATCCGACGAGATAATTCAAAGCGGGCTTGATATCAGGTGTTCAACAAATATTCGGCTGGAACCGCAGCTTAAACCGGAGCTTTGCCAGAAGATGTATAAGGCCGGTTTCAGGTTATTGTACCTGGGGCTTGAATCGGGATCTAACCGTGTGCTTGACCATATGCAAAAAGGTATCACCAAAGAAGTTGCCGCTGAGGTTTGTAAAAATCTGCATAATGCCGGGATTTGGGCGCATTTGTACACTTTCCTTGGGTTCCCTACCGAAACCAAAGAAGAAGCCCTTGAAACTATAGATTTCTTAATTGACAATAAAGATGTTGTTTCGTCGTTTTATATCGGGTCATTCCTGCTTAATAAGGGAGCAGTTATGCTAAAGCAACCCGAAAAATACGGGATTGCCGGTTTTGACAGCGGCCCTCATACTGATTTTAGTTTAGCGTTTAATCATGAGGTATCTTCAGGGTTATCTTTTGCTGAAGCGGACGAAATGAGTAAGAAATATCAGGCCGAAATAGTAAACAGCCGCCCCGGTAACGAAGTATTCAAAATAGATTACGAAGAAATTTTATTGTATCTGTCACACTACGAAAAAACGGACCCATGGCTCCTATCCTTAGGAAAACCCGAAACCACAAACTTAGGAAACAGAGAGTCGGTAATTTCGGGCAAATCCATACCCGTTTTAAAACCGTATGTCATATTCGAAAGCATCAATTTTAACATTTTTGACATATTGAGTGGCGCGGTTGAAAGCCCTAAGTCTGCGCTACTTCCTCAAAAAATATCACTTGTATTTGACCCCGTTAAATCAAACATTCAAGCTATTAACCCGCTGTTTATTGAGATTTTAAAACTTTGTAACGGAATTAATTCTGTTTCTCAAATAGCTTATGAGTTATCCATGAATTACGATGGTGATGTGGATAAGATAGAACAAGATTGCACTCGCCTACTTGAGTTTTTGCTTGAAAATGATATACTGGAAATGAGATGAGTATTTCGGGTTTTATAATCGGGTCGGTTGCTGGACTTGGTTTCTTTATAACTAATTCCATGGCGAGTTATCGTATAAGCTACATTTTTTATATTATTGATTGGTTCAATTGGTTCACACTCCCGTTAGCTTTTACGGGTTTTGGCCTTTGCCTGGTGGGTGCCATAAAGGGGCCTCATCGAGTCCTGGGAACTTTAGGGGCTTTGCTGTGTGCTGGTATAGCAGTGTTGAGTATTTCAAAGTTGGTGTAAAATTAACCGAAAACAACGATGTGCCTCAAGGTTTTAGAGAGATTAAATGAAATTACGGTCAATTAATTTTTATAATTATACAATGGATTTTCTCCTTTTGTATGGTTCGCTTACCCTCCTTTTTTCAAATATTGTGCTTTGGTTTGTTTTGCCGGCTAGTACCGGGCTTGGTGGTATTTATCGTTGTGATTACGGCTATACCGGTCAAGGCAGTGTCGGCAATATAGAAAAGGTTCTTAGCATCGGACGATTTGATTGGATTGAAGTTCATATTTGGATAGCGATTATATTGGCAATCATGGTTGTTGTTCATATTTTGATGCATTGGGATTGGAGTATTGAATCAATAAAGAGGGTAAAAAACTATACAAACACTAATAAAGTTGCGGCTTTAGAGCGTTATGTTGTAAATATTTTAATGGTCGTTTTTTCGGCCTTTGAGTTGCTTTCAGGTCTTGTTATTTGGCTTATTTTGCCACGTGGCCTCGGCTATCAAAATTTGGTTCATATTGGGGCCGGTCCTACATTTTGGAACTTGCAGAGGGACGAGTGGCGTAATTTGCACGATTGGGCGGCCGTGGCCCTGGTTGCCTTAATTATAATCCACGTTATTATTCATTGGGATTGGATTACAAAGATTACCATGGGAAAGTTTAAGGGCAAAAAAACCAAAGACGCAACTGAAAAAGAGTGCCCACAGGTACTTTTGGATATAGATGATGGAATCAACAGAACCGGTTACAGTAAAAGGGCAGGGTTTTTGCTGGGGCTGTCAGGAGCTCTATCCTTTATACCGCTCCTGCTTTTTTTCCAAATTGATCAAATGGCAAGATACGGATTCATGCTGTATCTCATTCCACTCCCCCTTATTTGTTTTTTGGTTGCCCAAAAATGGCATCGTATTGGCGGAGCACTACTTACATTTGCGGGCGTTGCTTCCCTGTTGATTTATTATTATTTCCCAGTAGGTACGCGCTGGCAAGCCCCCGGGCTGTGGAGTAGTTCCTTTTGGGGGGAACTGACAATAGCCCTTCTTGTTACTATTCCTCTGATTATTTCCGGCATTATCTATCTTTTGCATGGTCAGGAAACGGCTCAATGTGAAGCGGAACAAAAACTTAGCACTTGATAATTTGTTATAGTAATATCTTAAAACTGCTAACATCGACACCCCTAGCCTCCAAAAAACTCCTGCAAAATATTGACATTTAACCTTTCGGGTTCTTATAATAAAAGAAACCCTTTCTTTTGAAGCCCCTATGTTTGTTATTACTAGGTACTCCGTTGTATTTAAATTCCAAGATTCATGCAAATCGTGTGAAGGTATAGAAGTGCAAAATTTATTGAAATTTGGGGAGCAGTTTTTTATATGTCAAAGTATATCTTTGTAACCGGCGGCGTTGTTAGCTCCGTTGGCAAGGGCATTGCAGTTGCTTCTATCGGTAACATTCTCAAAAGCCGCGGCCTTAGTGTCTCGGTACTTAAAATGGACCCCTACCTTAATGTTGACCCCGGTAACATGTCACCCTATCAGCACGGCGAAGTTTTTATTACCAAAGACGGTGCTGAAACAGACCTTGATCTCGGCAATTACGAACGCTTTATTGATATTGAGCTCACCGCGAATTCCAGCGTCAGCTCCGGGCAAATCTACAGCTCCGTAATTACCAAAGAGAGGCGCGGAGATTACGGCGGCGGCACTATCCAGGTAGTTCCGCATCTGACCGGTGAAATCAAACAGCGTTTCAAAGCGCTTTCGGAAAAATCGCAGTCCGATGTAATCTTAGTGGAAGTCGGCGGTACCGTCGGCGATATCGAAGGCCAGCCATTTTTGGAAGCCATCAGGCAAATGCGTAAGGATGTCGGGCGAGATAATGTGCTTTACATTCATGTAACGCTGCTGCCGTACATCAATTCCACCAAAGAGCTAAAAACAAAACCCACACAGCACAGCGTCAACGAACTCAGGCGAATCGGTATTCAGCCGGATGTTATTATTTGCCGCAGTGATATTCCAATCCCCGACAGCATTCGCGATAAAATCTCCCTTTTCTGTGATGTAGATTTGGAAGCCGTTATTCCTTTGCTTACTGTTTCCACCATATACGAAGTCCCCATAGTTTTGGAAGAGTTCGGGATGACCGAGTTAATTGTAAAGCGTTTGCATTTAAAAGAAGCCGGCGGCCCCGACCTTTCGCTTTGGAAAGACATGGTTTCCTATATCAATTCACCTTGCGAGGAAGTTAATATCGCTCTGGTAGGGAAGTACGTTGAGCTTGAAGATGCTTATTATTCCGTGCGTGAGTCTTTATGCCACGCCGGGTTCTATCATAAAAGAAAAATCAACCTGAATTGGGTTCATTCGGAGGATTTGGCAAAAGAAGGCGGCGAATCCCTGCTGCGCCATGCGCAAGGCATTATTGTCCCCGGTGCATTCGACACCTGCGGCATTGAAGGCATGGTTAAGGCTGCCGAGTATGCCAGACAGCATAAAGTCCCTTATTTTGGCATCTGCTTCGGCATGCAGGCGATGGTAACGGAGCTGGCGAGCGCTTCCATAAAATCCGGAGCCGCTAACTTCGGCGAAGCCGCCGCCAAGGCGGATATTGAATCCTTATCCAAGCAGCTTTTTAGCAGCGATAACGGCAACCCCATGCGGGTCGGCGAGTACCCTTGCAAGTTAATCCCCGGCACAATTGCCGCTTCGCTTTACGGCCAAGCAGAAATCGGTGAACGCCACCGCTATCGTTACGAGTTTAATAACGAATACCGCGACGCGCTTGCCGCTGCCGGTTTGGTTTACAGCGGCTTATCTCCCGACGATAAGCTGGTTGAGATATACGAAATGCAAGATCACGTATGGATGCTGGGATGCCATTTTCATCCCGAGTTCCTTTCGCGCCCCGGCCGCCCCCATCCCCTCTTCCGCGGCTTTATCGGCGCTGCCAAAGATATACTGCGCGAGGGCGCACAGCCGTCGCTGCCTTTAAATTCATAATACGGAGCAGGAAATGAAATTATTTTTAGATACAGCCAATATCGAACAAATACAGCAGGGCGTCAAACTGGGGGTAATTTCAGGGGTCACCACCAATCCGACGCTGGTGGCCAAAGAGGGGCATCTTGATTACAAATCGGTTGTAAAGCAAATTTGCGCGATTGTTCCCGGGCCTGTTTCGGCCGAAGTTGTTGTTGAGGGTACCTCCGCAATGATTGAGCAAGCCAAAGAAATTGCTTCTTGGGCCGAGAATGTCGTTATCAAAATACCGGCAACGGCTGAAGGGTTGGAAGTAACCTCGGCACTGGCTCGGGATCATATCAAAGTTAATATGACGCTCGTCTTTTCCGCTAATCAAGCGCTGCTTGCCGCGTTGGCCGGAGCCTCATATGTCAGCCCCTTTGTCGGCAGGTTAGACGATATCGGCACCGACGGAATGCTGTTGGTTAAGGATATTGTTGATATCTTTAAGGCTTATAACTTGACAACGAAGGTAATTGCTGCTAGTATTCGACATCCACAGCATTGTTTAGCGGCTGCTAAAACGGGAGCCCAGATTGCAACTGTTCCCTACGGAGTTCTTACCCAAATGATAAAGCATCCGCTTACCGATATCGGAATTGAGCGTTTCTTTGCCGATTGGCGTAAGGTGTCTGAGGCTAAGGCTGAAGTCAAAGCTGAAGCCGAAGTTGAAAATGAAACCGACACCGAAGCTGGCGAGGTTTAATTCGTTATTTGGTTGCCGTTATGGTTCGACAAGCCCGTGCATCCTGAGCCTATCGAAGGACGCGAACGGCTGAAGATAACCACGAACGGTGGGGCTTTTCTCGTTCGCCCTGAGCTTGTCGAAGGGTTAAACGAACGAGAGGGAAAACGAAGATGCTGTTCGGTTGCCGTTATGGTTCGACAAGCTCACCATGAACGGCTAAAAGGCTCGTGCATCCTGAGTCTGTCGAAGGACACGAACGGCGGGGGGAACCCGAAAACACTAATTTATCATATTTGATTTAAATAAATAATAATAAACTCGAACTCAGAAGCTAACTGTCCTCTTATTTAGATATCCGAAAAACACATTTAGGGGTTAATGTCTAAAAGAGGGGATACGAGTCGGTCTTGGGGAGGTACAGAGAAAAAGAAAGAGGAAAGCTATGGAAATCAGTCAGTTAGAAAATAAAAGCAGAGAAGAGCTCTTAGAGCTGGCAAAAGAAAGCGGGCTCACCAGTTGCTCGGGGTTACGCAAGCAAGAACTTGTTATGAGGCTTTTGCAAGCCAACGCCGAACAGCAGGGCAACCTCTTCTGCAGCGGTATTCTGGATATTATGGCCGATGGCTATGGCTTTTTAAGGCAGTCCTCGTTACTGCCAAGCTCCTCCGATATTTATGTCTCCCAGTCGCAAATCCGCCGCTTTGGGTTACGCACCGGCGATTACGTCGTCGGGCAGGGGCGGCCGGCAAAAGCCGGCGAGAAGTATTACAGCCTTCTGCGAGTCGAAGCGATTAACGACCTCAACCCCGAAATATCCAAAACCCGTCCTTTCTTTAATTCTCTTGTTCCAATCTACCCCGATAAACTGATAAACCTCGAAACAACCCCCGACAACCTCTCCACCCGTTTAATTAACCTAATCGCCCCGGTTGGGCGCGGACAGCGCGGTCTGATTGTAGCGCCGCCTAAAGCCGGTAAAACAATGCTTCTCAAGAAAATTGCCAATGCCGCCACTACCAATTACAGCGATATCCATCTGATTGTCTGCTTAATCGGCGAGCGTCCCGAAGAAGTTACCGATATGCAGCGTTCCGTCAAGGGGCAGGTTATTGCCGCCACTTTTGACGAGCCGGTTGAAAATCACACCCGCGTTGCGGAATTAACCCTTGATATCGCTAAAAGAATGGTTGAAGCGGGCAAAGATGTCCTTTTGGTGCTTGACGGTATTACCCGCTTAACCCGAGCCTATAACCTGGCAATGCCCTCCAGCGGCCGTACACTTTCGGGCGGTATTGACCCCGTTGCCTTGCATCCGGCCAAAAAGTTTTTCGGTGCGGCGCGTAATGTTGAGGGGAACGGCAGTTTAACAATCCTTGCCACTTGTCTTGTTGATACCGGCAGCCGTATGGACGACCTTATCTATGAAGAATTTAAGGGCACCGGCAATATGGAACTGCATCTTGACCGCCGTCTTGCCGAGCGCGGTGTTTATCCGGCGATTGATATTAACCGCAGCGGTACCCGCCGTGATGATTTGCTGATGGATTCGGAAACGATTCGTCAGGTACAGCTTTTAAAGAGGATGATGTCCTTAATCAGCGCCGATGCGACCAATACGGTCGAGACTACGGAGCGTGTACTGGAACGCCTGCGCAAAACTCAAACCAACGCCGAGTTCTTGGCGAAGTTAACCAAAGAGAAATAGGCTTTTCGGATTGCCCCCCAAAAAGAAACGTCTTTGCGAGGAAGAAGCGTTAGCGAACAACGTTGCAATCTCTTACCCCCCGTCTTTGCGAGGAGGGAGCCGTTAGGCGAATGACGTGGCAATCTCGTTCCCACCGCCGTCTTTGCGAGGAAGGAGCCGTAAGGCGAATGACGTGGCAATCTCCAACAAATGGAATACCTCTTTGATTTATTAGAGATTGCTTCGCCTTCCCTTCGGGAATGGTCTCGCAAAGACAGAAGAGTATTGCTTCGCTACGCTCGCAAAGACAAAAGAAGTACGCAAAGACAAGTATTGTTGTCAAACCCCCCACAAATAAGCTTAAATAAACAGCAAAAAGAGCACCTCATGGAAAAACAATATTACATATATATAATGGCCAACGAACGTAACACCACCGTCTATACAGGCGTGACCGGTGACCTCAAAAAGAGAGTCTACGAACATAAAGGGAACTTCGTGGACGGGTTTACCAAAAGGTACAATGTCCACAAATTGGTATATTACGAGGTGTCCCAAAGTGTGGTTAGTGCCATTGAAAGAGAAAAGCAGATAAAGGGTAGGAGCAGGGCGTATAAAAACGAGTTGATTAATCAGTTTAATCCTGATTGGCGGGATTTATATGAGGAGTTATAAGTCATATCGTCTTTGCGAGGAGAGAGCCGTTAGGCGAGTGACGTGGCAATCTTGCCCCTCGCCGTCTTTGCGAGGAGTGAGCCGCCAGGCGAATGACGTGGCAATCTCCAAGGAATTTAATCTATATGAGATTGCTTCGCTGCGCTCGCAAAGACAAAGGTACATTTATATGAGATTCTTCGCTTCGCTCTGAAAGACAAAAGAAGGATTGCTTCGCTGCGCTCGCAAAGACAATGGTATATCTATATGAGATTCTTCGCTTCGCTCTGAAAGACAGGGGAGGATTGCTTCGCTGCGCTCGCAAATACAGAGGTATATTCATATGAGATTCTTCGCTTCGCTCGCAAAGGCAGAGGTGTATTTATATGAGATTCTTCGCTTCGCTCTGAAAGACATTTGCTCCCCCCCTTGCCATTCCCCACCCCGTTTCCCTATAATAAAACCTCGAGGTAACTGTTATGATTATAGTGGCATTGGTAGGCATGACCGGGGCGGGCAAGTCCGAAGCCGCCCATTTTTTTACCGAGATGGGTTTTGCCAAAATCCGTTTCGGCGACATCACCGATCAAGAAATCCAAAGGCGCGGCCTGATCTTAAATGAGGAAAACGAGCGTGCCGTTCGTGAGGGCTTTCGCAAGGAGCACGGCATGGCAGCATATGCCATCCTTAATCTTCCGCGGATTGAACAAGCGCGCAAGACTTCTCCGGTTATTATCGACGGTCTTTATTCTTGGGAAGAGTATAAAATCCTCAAAGATTACTTCGGCGCCGATTTTTCCGTTGCCGCCGTCTATGCCAGCCCCCAAACGCGCTACCAACGTCTTGAAATACGCCAAGTCCGTCCGCTGACGTCCGCCGAAGCGGCAGGGCGCGATGAGGCTGAAATCACCAACATCAACAAGGGCGGGCCGATTGCCATCGCCGATTATACAATTGTTAACGAGGGCACCATCGCCGATTTGGAAGAAGAAGTTCAAAAGGCGTTCGCATTTCTTACGGAGGCAAAATGAAAAGACCCGATATCGATGAATATTTTCTGAAGCTTGCCGCCGTTGTTGCCGAGCGTTCAACTTGTTTACGTCGTCATGTCGGCGCCGTTGCCGTGCGCGATAAGCATATTCTTTCTACCGGATACAACGGGGCTGCCGCCAACTGTAAGGATTGTCTTGAACTGGGCTGTCTGCGCAATCAGCTTAATATCCCTTCGGGGGAACGGCACGAAATCTGCCGCGCCATCCACGCCGAGCAGAACGCGATTATTCAGGCGGCGTTGCATGGGGTTAGTATTGAAGGATGTACTATCTATTGTACGCATACCCCCTGTATTTTATGTGCCAAGATGCTTGCCAACGCGAAGATTAAGCGCTTTGTTAGTTTTGGGGAGTATAGCGATAATGCTTTTTTGGAGCTTTTTAAGGAAGTAGGGATTGAGTTTGACCTGAAATCCCGCCCCCCCTCCCTCATTACCTTTTTGGATTGATGATTGATACCGCCGCCCCATGTCCCCTTTGTCACCCCACGTCTCCTTTGTCACCCCACGCCCCCCCTTGTCATCCTGCCTTTCCCCTCTTGTCATCCTGAACGCAGTGAAGGATCTAAGAGGACGGGAAATACAGGCTATGAGGTTACCTCAGAAGCACGAAAGAGGCAGCGCTCTACCATATAATAGGTAACCGAACACTGCACTATTCACCAACTCCTAGATTCTTCGGCAGGCTCAGAATGACAAAAAAGGGGTGTCTTCGGCAATAAGAAAAGGTAGCGCCCTACTCTCTCCAATCCAAGCTAAGGTCACGCCATTCCGGATTCTGTGATTCGATTAAAGCGATTTTCTTGTTGCGAGTCCAGCCCTTTAGTTGCTTTTCGCGAGTTATCGCCGAGATAACATCGGGAGTGCTTTCAACGTAAACAAGATAATCTATGTTGTACTTTTTGGTAAAACCGGGGAGTGATTTTGTTTTGTGTTCTTCTGCCCTGCGATACATATTATTGGTAACGCCGATGTAGAGGGTACGCTTACTGTTTGTCATGATGTAAACATAGTATTGTGACATTAAAAAAACCTCTCGGTAGATTACATCATCAGCCTATGTTTGGGCAAGTCCGTAACCGAACACTGCACTATTCGCTAACCCCTAGATTCTTCGGCAGGCTCAGAATGACATTATTGTGTCACCCCGAACGCCCCCTTTTGTCATCTTGAACGCTCCCCTTTTGTCATCCTGAACGCAGTGAAGGATCTAAGAGGTCGGGAAATATAGGCTATGATGTAATCTCAGAATCAGAAAAGAGGAATCGCCCTACCTTATAATCCACAGCCGAACGGTGCACTATCCGCTAACCCCTAGATTCTTCGACAGGCTCAGAATGACATTATTATTGTCACCCCACGCCCCCCCTTGTCATCCTGCCTTTCCCCTCTTGTCATCCTGCCTTTCCCCTCTTGTCATCCTGTCTTTTCCCCTTGTCATCCTGAACGCAGTGAAGGATCTAAGAGGACGTGAAATACAGGCTATGAGGTGTCTTCAGCAATAAGAAAGAAGCATCACTCTACCGTATAAATGCTCTATTCGCTAACTCCTAGATTCTTCGGCAAGCTCAGAATGACAAATGGGGGGATCGCCCTACCATATAATAGGTAACCAAATAGTGCTCTATCCTCTAACTCCCAGATTGCTTCACTTCGCCCCCCGCAACAAAGTAACACAAAAAAAATAAAAAAACCTCAAAAAACTTAAAATACCCCTTGACACGCCCATCCATTATATGTAGTATATGAGAGAACCCGCTGGTAGGCGGGCTCGCCAAGTAAATAAAAAAGGAGGAAAATGCGATTGGAAACAGCCCGCAAGGGGGATTGTTGCGTCCGCGACATATACAGATTTATAGGGATAACCATGTCTCTGCAAGAAGTGAAGGAGCCATCGGTTCCTGAATGTTTTGCGGGGATGCAATTGGATAATAAATATAAACAAGGAACATATACTCTTTAAGGAGAAATAAAAGTCGAATGAAAAATAAAATAATGAAAATATTGGGCGTCGTAATGACGGTTGCCATGCTCGGTAGTTTTATGGTAGCAGGTGCCCCGGTTTCCGCCGCGGGTTCAGCTCCTTCCGTAAACGACTGGAGCTCCGTAACCATGCCGAATTTGATGCCTGATACCGATGTTGAGCTGATTGAACAGGCTGTCGACGACGGCACCATTTTTATCAGCGTCTATTTTGAAGAATCCACTACCATTAAAACTGACGTTGGCAATAAGGTAATGACAGCCGAAACTTGGGCGATGTTTAAGTCAACCGACGGCTACAACTGGGAGCTGACCAACATTTATAACCAGCCCCACATTACCGCCATTGAACCTTCCGCCAACTACAAAAACGACAAAGTCGTTTACGTAGCGGTTGAATCCCTTGGTGCCTACACCACCCTTTATCGCTGTACCGACGGCGCTGATATCAAAACCAATAAGGGTGAGATGGGGCAGATTTCCGCCGGACAGGGCGGTAACCTCGTCGCTACTGAGATCTACGACCTCGACAGCTACTACGACGGCAGTTATGTTTGGCTGCTCGCCGCCACCGATATCGATGCTTTCGCTATCCGTGACGACAGGGGCTTAACTACCATTTGGACCGATATGCAGCTCTCCGAAACCCTTGGCGGTGCTGATTATTCTGATGCTACCGGTACGGGTGTCGAAGTATACAAAGCCAAGTTCGCCAAAGATTACGCTCAATCGGGTGTTATCTGGGCGGTCTATTATGATAATGTCGGTTTCGAACCGGCCGCTTTGGTTGACAGAGGCTTGGCAGATGTTTTCGGAACCGACGGCTACGGCATTATTGCCCGCAGTTCCGGTTCAACCCTCTGGGGCACCAAGATTACCCCGATTGTTCTCGGACCTGAGGATGATGGGATTGCCACCGCATACTGCGACTTCGAATTTTCCACTAACTACAACAGTGATGATAACCCCGAGATTTATCTTGCCGTAGGCTTTGATGAAGCCGATGGCAGTAACGGTGTCTGGAGATTCGAAATCGGTTTCTACGGTGATGCCGGTGAAAGAACTGCCTTTGATGCCGGTGAAGACGATATTGGTTTCTGCAGTCTCGAAGTTAACGGCACCAATCTGATTGCCGGTGCTTATGATGAAATCAACGGCGCGGGCGAGTCTACCCAAGTTTGGTTCAGTACCAACAGCGGTACCACCTGGAACCAGGCTGATATCGACCCCACCGGTGAACTTAATTGGACCTGTAACATTTTAATCAGTAAATACGGCGCTACCAAGGGCTTAGCCTTTGCTGCCACCGGCGGCGCACAGAGCGCCATCTCGATTTCCGAAGCCGAAGATAAGGGCAATATCTGGGCGCAGACCGCTTTTATTGATGATGTTATCGATTCTGTAATAGGTATTGCATTTAATCCGACTAACACCATAGCTTTATTGGTTACCGAAAATGATGACGACAATCAGAGTGTTTGGGTGACCGATAATGTTAATTCAAAGACTGTTAAATGGAAGAGAATTCTCTGCACCGGATATAACAGTAATACTATTAACGAATTCGAAAAATTTGATTTTGCTGCCGATGGCTCTGCCTTTATGGTTTTGAACGATGGCGTAATATACAGTTCTACCGATGGCGGCAAACACTACTCCAAACTAAAGTCCATCCCGAGCTGGGGCAATATTGAAGCTTGGATAATCCCCAACGCTTCCACCGTTTATGCCGCTACCGATGAAGGTTTCTGGACAACCACTTTGGTTAGCAACAGATTAGCCGATAAGGACCTCGTTTCAATTGCTAAGAGCGGCAATTCCATTGTTGTTGGTGATAATGCCGGCAAAGCCTATGTTTCCACTGACGGTGGTATCAATTTTGGCGCCGCCATTGCTTGCGGTGATGCTATGGACAATGTTTTCGTTGCCTTTGATGCCAACACCAACGGTGTTTTCTACTATGCTACCGATAAAGGCAAAGTCGGTGTAGTTACCCTTGACGGCAACAAAGTTAAGGAAACCGGTACCGGAAATAACGTCGAATTGAAAGATAACGGCGGTAAGGGTGTTGTTGCCAATTTAGGATCTGCCACTGCCATTATCGTTGCTCCGGACAATGCCCTTTATGTTGCCGGTGCTACTAAAGCAGGCGGCACAACAATCAGCGCTGCAGGAATAGCAGGGGGAACTTTGGATTTCACAGGCAGTGATTCCAGTGCTTTCGCTGATCCCAGTGTTGATATTGAGACTAGCCCGTATCTTGTTATGGGTGATTTGATAACATTATTCGGCACGTTTGACGCTGGTGAAGATTTAAGCATGTACGCTGCTGATGTTGTCGCCGATTCTTCCACTATCATTAGCGGTAAGATTTATGTTGAGGGCGATGATTCAGGAGCCATGGGTTACTTCGAATTTACATATTACGGTGGCTTTGACGGATTCCTTATCAAGGGCGAAAACATTGAGGTAGAAGTAGACGGTTTAGTGGTTGGTGAATCTACTTCTTCTTCCGGAGCCGATTCAGTTGAATGCATGCAGAGATTACTGCTTGGCCAGTCCGATAACAACTGGGAAGGCCCTGTTACTAACAAAGCCGGCATGAACGGCTTGCAGTACACCGCCGGTTCCAACATCCTCTGGACTGTTGTTGAAACTCAACTCTATGCCTTCGAAGACTTCTTAAGCGGCAAAACACAAGGTGTTAAAGCTGTTGAAGTTGATGTTGACTACACCTCCGTCACTAAGACTGTTGAGGTTTCTTGGACTCACATGAACGAAGATGGCGATACTGTCTATCTCGTTTCCTACCAGAAGACCGGTACTAACACTTCTGCTGCATTCGCTACTTACAATGTTAAATCTACTGTTGATGTAGGCAGTACTGTTAAAACCAAGATTTCCGGTCTTGATGCATCGGCCGAATATACCTTTAAGGTTCGCGTTGCTAATGACAGCCCGATTCAGAGCCGCTGGTCTGACGGCGTTAAAGTAACCACCTCTGCTTATGTTACTGCTCCGAATCCTGTCAGCCCGTTACAGGCTCAGCCTCAGTCAGCTACCGCTTCACTCCATCCGACCTTTACCTGGTCCACCGGTGGCGGTGCTGCTAAATACGAATTCCAGCTTAGTGACAGCGCAAGCTTTGCTAACATCATTGATACCGTAGTTGTTGCCGAAACCGGTTACACCTACAATGGTGACGGTCTTGCTTACGATACCGATTACTACTGGAGAGTTAGGTCTGTTGCCGCTGATGGCGTCGGTATAAGCGCATGGGCAACCTACAACAACAACGGTGCTCCGTGTGCCTTCCACACTATGGTTGATCCGGATGCCTACAAGGCTGAATTGACTGTAACCCAGACCGAAACCAAGATTGAACTTACTGTTACCGAGAACAACCCGACTTACACCATCCCGGTACCTGAGTTCACCGTAACCGTTCCTGTTACCAACCCGCCGGCCACCACGGTTACCAATGTAGTCGAGATTCCTGAACAATCAACCCCGGCTTACATTTGGGCAATCGTTGCAATCGGTGCTCTGTTAACAATTGCGGTCATCGTCCTGATTATCAGAACCCGCAGAGTAGTCTAAACAGGCTGCGCTAAAGGTCTTTGGTAAAAAGAAGATGTCCTGAATTGAAATAGGGACGCAAACAAAAAACCAACCGGAGCCCCCCAAAAGGGGGCTTCGGTTTTTTATATCGGAGATTGTCTTTGCGAGGAGTGAGCGTCAGCGAATGACGTGGCAATCTCGTTCCCCCCCGTCTTTGCGAGGAAGGAGCCGCTAGGCGAGTGACGCGGCAATCTCGTTCCACCACCGTCTTTGCGAGGAGGGAGCCGCTAGGCGAATGACGCGGCAATCTCGTTCCCTCTCCGTCTTTGCGAGGAGGGAGCGTTAGCGAGTGACGTGGCAATCTCGTTCCCCCACGTCTTTGCGAGGAATGAGCCGCTAGGCGAATGACGTGGCAATCTCGCCCCTCACCGTCTTTGCGAGGAATGAACCGCTAGGCGAATGACGTGGCAATCTCGTACCCATCCGTCTTTGCGAGGAAGGAGCCGTCAGGTGAATGACGCGGCAATCTCGCCCCTCACCGTCTTTGCGAGGAGAGAGCCGTTAGGCGAGTGACGTGGCAATCTTGCCCCTCGCCGTCTTTGCGAGGAGTGAGCCGCCAGGCGAGTGACGCGGCAATCTCGTTCCACCACCGTCTTTGCGAGGAATGAGCCGCTAGGCGAATGACGCGGCAATCTTGCCCCTCGCCGTCTTTGCGAGGAATGAGCCGCTAGGCGAATGACGTTGCAATCTCGTACCCATCCGTCTTTGCGAGGAAGGAGCCGCCAGGCGAATGACGTGGCAATCTCCAAGGAATTTAATCTATATGAGATTGCTTCGCTACACTCGCAAAGACAAAGGTACATTTATATGAGATTCTTCGCTTCGCTCTGAAAGACAGGGGAGGATTGCTTCGCTGCGCTCGCAATGACAGTAATGAATTGTGCTATAATTCAAAAAGAGAGAGAGAGAAACAACGGGAGCCCTAAAATGCCCGAAGAACCGAATTTGGCACAGACCCTCGAACGCATCTTCCCGCCGCACCTCATCGACTTCCTTAAACACGTGGGAGAAAAGGCCGCCGAACGCAACGAGCAGGCCTACATCGTCGGCGGAGCGGTGCGTGACCTAATTCTGGGTATTAAAAACTGCGACATTGACCTCACCGTCGAGGGCGATGCGGCGGCGCTTGCGCGTGAAGTTGCCCCAAACGGCGAGAAAATCACTATTCATCAACAATTTAATACCGCCCGTATCAAATTCGCCGACCTCGATATCGATTTCGCCACCGCCCGCTCGGAAACCTATGCCCGCCCCGGCGCGCTCCCCAAGGTCACACCGGCAACCCTCACCGCCGACCTCAAAAGGCGCGACTTCACAATTAACGCCATGGCAATCGGGCTTTGCGGCGAAAACTACGGTAAGCTCTACGACCCCTATAACGGCAAAAGAGACATTGAGGGTAAAATCCTACGGGTGCTGCATGATAAGAGCTTTGTTGACGATTCTACGCGTATCTGGAGGGGGCTGCGCTATGAGAAGCGCCTCGGATTTAACTTGGAAGAGCATGCCCTGAATCTTTTACAAAGGGATATCCCGATGCTCGACACCGTTAGCGGCGAGCGTATCCGCTACGAAATCGAATGCGTGCTGAAAGAGGCGCGCCCCGAGGAAGTTTTGAGTCGCGCTTATGAACTGGAGGCACTCGGCAGACTTAACCCTGCGCTTGAGTTTAATCAAAACAGCGCGGATTGCTTTATTCAGGCGCGAGAGACCTCTGCCGAAAAGATGCTTGAACCCCTTTATTGGGCTTTACTGACGTTTGCATTAAATATTGAAGAAAAAAATAAGCTGATTACTTATTTGAAACTCCCCAAGCGGATTAGCCAAACTTTGCGGGATTGCGCTGCCGTTCGCGAGAGGCTGGCGGAGTTGGCATCTCCAGAGTTAAAAAGGAGCGGGATTTACCGATTGCTGCACGGATTTACGGATACGGCGCTTGAGGCGGCGGTTATTTGTGCGGATAATGACGCGAGCCGCGCGGCGCTGGTTTTGTATTTGCAAGAGTTGCAAGGGATAAAGACAATTATTACCGGCGACGACCTGCTGGGGGCGGGGATGCGGGGTGGGGAGATTAAATATGTTCTCGACGCAGTCCTGGACGCACGCTTAAACGGCGAAGTGGCTACTTTTGAAGAGGAGCTTGCCCTTGCAAAAACCCTTTTATAAACCCCGTTTGCCATGAGCTTATACCCACTCGTTCGCCCTGAGCTTGTCGAAGGGTCTAAAGAACGAGGGAGAAAGGCCACGAACGGCTAAACTCTACTGTCTTTGCGAGCGTAGCGAAGCAATCTCTAACAGATAAACTCCGCTGTCTTTCAGAGCGAAGCGAAGAATCTCATATAGATTAAAATTTCTTGGAGATTGCCACGTCACTCGCCTGACGGCTCACTCCTCGCAAAGACAATCCAAATTCCGAGCACCCTGAGCCTGTCGAAGAATCTGGGAGTTGCCGAATAGTGCAGCGTTCGGTTACTGTTTATACAGCAGAGCGATGCCTCTTTTTTGCTTTCAAAGTCACCTTATAGCCTATGCTTCACGTCCTCTTAGATCCTTCACTTCGTTCAGGATGACAAAAGAGACCCATCCGCCCTGAGCTTATACCCACTCGTTCGCCCTGAGCTTGTCGAAGGGTCCAACGAACGAGGAGAAACTAAGACTACTATTCGACAGCCGTTATGGTTCGACAGGCTCACCACGAACGGCTGGAGCATTCCTATTACTGTCATTCTGAGCCTGCCGAAGAATCTAGGGGTTAGCGGATAGCGCAGCGTTCGGTTACTGTTTATACAGTAGAGCGAAACCTCTTTCGTGCTTCCGAGGTCACCTCATAGCCTATACTTCTCGTTCTCTTAGATCCTTCACTTTGTTCAGGATGACAAAAGGGCACTTACTCCGACGCAATTAAAGCAATCGCCAAAGCACCGGGGCCGGCGTGCACCCCCAAAGCAGGTCCCAATCTGGCAATAATCGGCTTTTTCCCGCACATAGCCTCCAACTTCTTCGCCAAACTTTCCGCTTCATCGGCGATAGTGGAATACATCACGGAAATATCTTCAATCTTGCCCACTTTCTCCGCATATCCGTACAGGATTTCAATCGCCTTATCACGGCTACGTGCTTTAGATGCCGGCATAAATTCCCCGTCTTTAAGCGTCAAAAGCGGTTTGATGTTGAGCACATTCCCTAACAGCGCCTTGCCTTTGCCGATTCTGCCGCCCATTGCCAAGTATTTAAGGGTATCAAAAACTGCCCAAATATGAGAGCGCTCGGACATTTCTTTAATTTTTTCGAGTATTTGCTTAATATTCGCCCCGCTCGCGGCCATTCTGGCGGCCTTAACCACGATTAGCCCCAAACCCATTGATACGGAATTGGTATCAACCACCTCAACCGGGCACTCCGCGCTTGTTAATTCTTTGGCGCGCAGAGCTGAATTATAGGTGCCGCTTAATTTTGCGGCAAGATGGATTGAAAGAATGCCGTCAGCACCTTCTCCGCTAAGTTTATTGTAGACATCAATAAAATCCTGCGGGCTGGGCTGTGAAGTGGTCGGATGAACCGGGAAACTCACTAACTTTTCATAAAACTCGTTCTCGGTGATTTCTTCACGATCGCGGTAGGTTTTGCTGTCAAACTGAACATAAACGGGGACACTCGCAATGCCGAGTTCGTCGGCCAGCGATTGCGGTATATCAGAGGTGCTGTCGGTAACAATTTTTACTGCCATGAGTAGGGTTTTCCTCCTATATTTTTTAGAGTTATTTTGATAATTAAACTGTTAAACCAAGTATGATTTGAGGGCTGTTTTTGAGATTATTAAGATATGTTGATTAAGAAATGCTTAAAAATACAAGGCGCCGCTGTACTGTTTTAAACGTTTGCGCATTTGCTTGGCGTTGGGGACAAACTTATCCAACTCTTGCCAAAACAGCGGGCTGTGATTCTTAACGCGGGTATGTACCAGCTCGTGTAAAATAACGTACTCCATCAATTCGTCCGGCAGCTTTGCCAGCTTTATGTTGAGGCTGATATTGTTTTTTGCGGAACAACTGCCCCAGCGCGTTTTCTGGCTGCGGATTGTAACGCGGTTATAAGTAAAACCGTGCTTTTCCGCAAGATTTGCAAGCCGATTTACCAGTTTTATCTTGGCGGCGGCTTCCTCTTCATAACTAAATCTGAGAAGTTCCTGCTCGGACTCGTAATTTTTAATTTTTGCAATTTGTTTCCGAACCCATCCCATTTTCGACAAAAGAAATTGTTCTGCTTTTTCGAATGAAGATGAACCGGGAACATTCACTCGCACTTCACACAAAGGAGTAACCGAAATACTGATACGCCGCGCCCTCTCGCTGCGCTTAAACAGTACACTGACACCTTCGATTTCGAGCGTTTTTGTTTTCACAATCAATTTTGTCGGTTATTATACATCTTTTAAGACATAAAATGTAGTCAAACCGATCCAAAAGCGGTTATAAATTATAAGCCCCTGCGTTAAACAAAACAGGGGCTTATTTTTAATGTTAATCCGATTTAAGTGCCGCAAGATTTATTTGATTTTATCTTTGTCGGCGCGCGCCTTTTCGGCGACCATTTTCACATCAAGGTTTCCGGGTCCACCGCAATCCGGCACATAACAGGTTACTTCTGTGAAAATACATTCGGCATGGCAACTCGGGCATTTTGTGGGGGGTAATTCCGCCTTCAAAACATAATCACATTCACTGCACATCCACCAGTTCATGATTCCCTCCTTAAGTTTTTTGATTCTATCCTGTATAAGCTATAAAAACATCTTTCATTATATCAGATTTAGGGATAAAAATGTCCAGATAAGGGTTTTTAAGTTAGAGAATAACCGAGACGCCCTTGCTTTTGAGATATTCCTTAACCTGCCTGATACTTAAAATGCGGTAGTGGAACACCGACGCCGCCAAAAGAATTTGAGCGCCGCCTTTGGCTACCCCGTCGTAAAAATGCTCAAGCGTACCGGCGCCGCCCGAAGCAACCACCGGTAATGTTACCGCATCGGAAATGGCCTTTATAAAATCGGTATCGTAGCCTGCCTGCTTACCGTCTTCATCGATACTGGTCGGAAGAATTACTCCCGCCCCCAATTTTTGGCATTGCTTGGCCCATATTACGGCATCTTGCCCCATCGGTTTGGTGCCGCCGGAGATTACCAGTTCAAATCCGGAAGGATATTCGCTGTTGCGGCGTGCATCGATAGCAATTGTTATTTTCTCCGAGCCGTATTTTAAAGCGGCTTGCTTGATAAGAGACGGGTTTTTAACTGCCGCGCTGTTTACGGAAACCTTGGCGGCTCCCGCTTCTAAAACCGAGGCGATATCATTTAATGAAGAAATGCCCCCGCCGACCGTTAAAGGAATACTGATAGCCTCGGAAACTTTACGTACCCATTCGAGGCGTGTCTTGCGGTTCTCTAAGGTTGCGGCGATATCGAGCATTGCCAGCTCATCGGCGCCCTCTTTTTCATAAAAGATGGCATTCTGCACGGGGTCTCCCGCATCTTTTACATCAACAAAACTAACACCTTTTACGACTCTGCCGTCTTTCATATCCAAGCAGGGCATAATTTTTATTGTGCTCATAGAGGTTAACCTTCCTTAACGCTTAGTAGGGCTTCTTTTAAAATTTTACCACTTGTTATTGCTTTTCGCCACGTGCAAAATAAGGTTTCAAATATGCGGCGCTAATTTTTTTGTTGATGTTTTTGGAATTTTTGTTGGGAGAGGGATGTTGTAAAGGCATTTATCCTATTGTCATTCTGAGCTTGCCGAAGAATCTAGGAGTGAACGGATAGCGTACCGTTCGGCTGCTCTTTAAACAGTAGGACGATGCCTCTTTCGTGCTTCCGAGGTCACCTTATAGCCTGTATTTCTTATCCTCTTAGATCCTTCACTGTGTTCAGGATGACAAAGGGGGGCGTTCGCCCTGAGCTTGTCGAAGGGTCCTACGAACGGGGGGGAAACGAGGATTACAATCCAGCCGCCGTTATGGTTCGACAGGCTCACCACGAACGGCAGGAAAACCCCTTTGTCTTTGCGAGCGCAGCGAAGCAATCCTCCTCTGTCTTTCAGAGCGAAGCGAAGAATCTCATATAGATTAAATTCCTTGGAGATTGCCACGTCGTTCACCCAAGGGCTCTCTCCTCGCAAAGACGTTTCCACTATTGTCATTCTGAGATTGCCGAAGAATCTAGGGGTTAAAGAATAGAGCGCCGTTCGGCTAGCAAATTACGTCTGGGCGATGCCTCTTTTTTGGTTCCGAGGACACCTCATAGCCTGTATTTCTTATCCTCTTAGATCCTTCATTACATTCAGGATGACAAAGGGGGGCGTTCGCCCTGAGCTTGTCGAAGGGTTCACCGAACGAGGGAAGACAAAGATTACTATTCGACCGCCGTTATGGTTCGACAGGCTCACCACGAACGGCTAAACCACTGTCTTTGCGAGCGCAGCGAAGCAATTCTCCTCTGTTTTTCAGAGCGAAGCGAAGAATCTCATATAGATTAAATTCCTTGGAGATTGCCACGTCGTTCGCCTAAAGGCTCCCTCCTCGCAAAGACATTACTCCCTCTTTCATATATTCTTAACAATTCTGATACACAAAAAATCCAATATGGTATAATCGTTATCAAATATTTTTTGCGGATAATATAAAAGATGGCTATATTTACATATGAAAACATCGTAGACCCGTTTTTACGCAGTGCCAGACGCGCTATGTTCGATTTTGCGGATATGAAAGAGGGTGATCTGGCCCTTGATGTCTGTTGCGGAACAGGCGCTCAGGTTATCGAGTACGGCAAGCGCGGCGTTACGGCAATCGGTATAGACAGCGACAAAAATATGCTCGCTTTCGGTATCAAAAATAAACAGAAGCTGCAAATGGAAAACACCTCGTTCTTGTTAGCCGATGCCACGGCCTTGCCTTTTGAGGATAACAGGTTTGATTATGTCTCGGTTTCTTTTGCCCTGCATGATAAGCTCCCCGATTTGCGCCGCCAAGTGGTTTCCGAAATGATGCGGGTGGTTAAGCCGCAAGGTTTCTTGCTCCTGATGGATTTTAATATTCCTTTACCGTTCAATATTTGGGGGGGTGCGGCAAGCACGGTTGAATTTCTTGCCGGCGGAACTCATTACCAAGGGTTTAAAGACTTCAAAAAAAATAATGGGCTTCACAAGATAATTGAAGACCATGGGCTGACAGCGATAAAAGCGGATTATTTTACCGGTCGGATGGTTGCCGTGGTAAAGGCGCACGTAAATAAATAGCCTTCCGAACTATATTTTATTTAACGATACGGCTGATAGCTTTAAATTTTTCGCCGCCGGCTACCTTAAGCAGTTCAAAGAGTGCGGTTTCGGTTCCTGTAATCGTAATACCCTTCTGCCTCATCAGATTAATCCCGATTTCCTTGTTCTCTGGCGTGCGTGATGAAACGGCATCGGCAACCGCTTGTACTTCGTATCCCGCTTCTTTTAAGGCCAGTGCAGTTTGATAAACGCAGATATGGCACTCTATTCCGCAAACCAGAACTTGTTTTCTGCCTAAACTAGATAAAACATTTTTGAAATTCTCGTTAGCGCAGCAACTGAACTCGGTTTTTTCAATCGGGCAAACCCCCGCAAGCGATTGCATAACTTCAGGAATAGTCCCTCCCAGTCCCTTGGGGTATTGCTCCGTTAGTATTATCGGCAGTTCAAGCACATTTGCCCCTTGAACCAGCTTTAGAACATTATCGGTCAGATTTTCTTTTTGATAAATAACGGAATGCAGTTTTTCTTGGATATCAATTACCAGTAAAACGGTATTATCGATATTTAGCATTGCCGAAGCTCCTTCAAAATTACCGATACACTTTACTTTAAGAGGTTCATTATAATAAAAACCATCCACAGAATAATTGTAACTACCAGTGCAACTATTGAAATAATGAACTGCTTCTTGGAACCTTTGAGGGCGGCGCTGGTTTGAGTTTCGTTAAATATCTGTGAAATCAATTTTTCAAGATGGGCTACACGCAAAGAAAGTGCTTTTAATGTTGATGTTTCAATAATTCCCGGGGCAGACTGCAACAGAGATTCTAATTTTTCCCGCTGAGAAATGATATTGTTCGAAACGTTTTCCCATTCCTTGTTAATTTCGGCTACTTGGCTTTTTAAGGTTTCGATTGCGCTTTGGTAATCTTTTTTGTGCCAAGTTTTCCAGCTGTCGACTTCACCGCTCAGATTTTCGAGCATGTCGTGCAAATCCTCTACTTTTTCCGTTAAACAAGTGTCGGTTACGGTTGCATCAACTGCTTCTTTTATCTCTTCAACCTGTTTTAGCGTTTGTGATGTTTCTGCCAGGTTAGCTTCGAGATATTGTGCTTCTGTCGGGCTATTTGTCGAGGTATATAAATCTTCACTCATTGCTTTTCTCTACAGGCATTATACCACGCATACGTATTAAACCAAACCACGGGTTTATTTTTCGCTTAATTGAGATGTGCAATTAGGGCAGCGAGTGGCTTTAATCGCAATGCTTGAAAAACAAAACGGGCAATCCTTGGTAGTTGGTTCGGCGTTTGCGGTTTCCGCTTGGCGATGTTTGCCTAAATTGTTAACGACACGAATTATAAAAAATACAACCAGCGCAATAATTAAAAAGTTAATGACAGTGTTAATAAATGCCCCGTAGGCAATTACGGCAGCCCCGGCTTCTTTGGCATCGCTCAGGGAGGCGTACTCGGTCCCTGAAAGGTTAATATAAAGATTGGAGAAATCAACATTTCCCAGTATCAATCCGATTGGGGGCATAATAATGTCGTTGACCAGTGATGTTACGATTGCACCGAAGGCGATGCCGATAATAACACCGACGGCCATGTCCATTACGTTGCCGCGTTGGATAAACTCCTTAAATTCGGAAATAAGCTTTTTCATGGGGCACTCCTCTTTCTCTAAAACCGCTGTTTTTATTTTTACTATACTGATTATACAATAACTTTTCACGTTAAACATATAATATCCGCAAGTTTTGGGCTTTTAGGCTCCGATACCATTGCGACTGCGGTCTTTTTGGAGTAGAATTGTTTTATCGAAACCCGTAAAGGAGTTTGCCATGTTTAAAAAGATTCTGGTTCCCTTAGACGGTTCGGAACTGTCGGAGGCCGCATTAGCCCATCTTAGCGATTTTAAAAAGGCGGAAGTGATTTTAATGCGGATTAAAGAACCGCTGGACCCAAATGTTATCGGAACGCTTGACGCTAAAGTCGCATTGGAATTGGACGAGGCGTATTACGAAGAGGCGGTACAATATTTGGAAAAGATTGTTAAAAACCTGAAAGAAAAAGGGATAACCGCTAAAACAGAGGTTTTAACAGGCAATTCTGCGGATGAAATTATTAAATATTCCCAAAAGAATGATATCGATCTGATTATAATGTCGACGCGCGGCAGATCAGGGCTTTCACGTTTGGTTTTTGGCAGCGTAGCGGAGAAAGTAATCAGAAACTCAACTGTTCCCATTCTGATTAAACCTCCGAAACAACCTAAAGAAACCGAAAAGTAAACGCTTGTGGGTTATAAATAAAAAACAGGCAGATGCAGTACCGATTGCTTCTGTTTGCATTCTGATCATCTGTTTACAACAGAAAAAGCCGTTCGGACACCCGAACGGCTTTATGATTTAGGATACTATCACGTTTTTTAAGATTGTATATCCAAGTTTCTGGGATAGAAGATTAATAAAGCCGCCACAAAAACAGCATTTAAAAGCATTCCTATCCAAATTTGTTCAAAATTGACATATCCTTGCCAGAGGCCGTAAAGGGGGCTGATTATAAAGAAACTACACCATAATATCGCAAATTTAATGGCGTTAATATTGCGTAAGGGGTTAAGTATTGTCATTATAAACCAGACGCCGGCGGCAATAAACGCACTCCCGATAATAGTCATCAGAAAGGCCATACTATCGTTTAGCGCTTCCAATCCGAATAAATCAACAATCCTTTCCGGGGAAACCAAGAAGATGAAACCTTCCGCAATATAAATTGCGCCGCAAATTACCATAGCTGCAGTGATATTACGCATATTACCTCCTGTCCTGTATTTTTGATTGTAAAGGTTCTATAACAATTTTGGCACATCGCAACTTGCAATGTCAATCGATTTTAATCCGAAACCGCTATAATCCGTCGGCACTTTTGCCGGTTTTGTTTTTGAGCCAAGTGAGCGCTTTTTTGGTATCACTGGCAATCCGGGCTTTATTGTGGTTTTTTACCCGGTATTTAAAAGACCAATACGTAAATTCTTTTAAGGTGGTCATATCAAGATCGTTTGAAAACCTGTGGGCCCTCTCTTTTTTAAAGAGTTTTAACAGTTCCGGTTGCGTAATGTCGTAAATACGCCTGTAGGTTTCGTTGGAGATGCTTTGCTCTCCGATATAATCAAGCGACTGCTCTTTACGCACCTCGTCTTCAACTACTTGCAGAAGAATCTCTTCGATTGTAACACCGTAGAAAAAATTTAAGTGCTGTTGGTATTTTTGTTCTCCGATTAGTTGTTTGAATTCCTCTGTTTTTAATTTGAACGGCGGTTCCCCGTTAAAAAGAAGGTTATGTTTTTCTTCCTCCGGTATTAAATCGCTAACGGTATTACAGAGTCTTTCCGCCAGCAGCAACCAGTCAAAGGCCTCTCCGCCGATAATATACTTGTATTTGCGTTTACCGATTTTTTCTTCCGGAATTTGCCAAATATTAATCGCCTCCAGCAGGGCAGGATACCAATGCTTGCCCCGGGCGATGGAATCTCTTAAATGCCTGATGGCTTCCTCTTCGGCTTGCGTTAATTGATTTGCGTTTGTTTTCATTTTTGCTTAAAAATTCGGTTTTAATTGTTATCATTCGGGTCTTATTATTAAATAACACAATACGGACCGGAAATAATAGCGCTCAATTAAATTTGCGTTTTGCGTTCGGAACGGCAATCTTCTGCGAAGATATTCGATTTTTAATCTTAAATATCTTAGGGTGATGTCCGGATTATCCCGAGGCTGCTATTTCCCGCAGCATTTCTTAAATTTCTTACCGCTGCCGCACGGGCAAGGGTCATTTCTGCCGATGACCTTACCTTCAACTTTGGGAGCCTTCGGGGTTTTACTTTCTTTGTCTTCCCCGGTTGCCTTTGCCATTACATTGGTCGGCTTGGGAGGCGGCGCTCCTTTTTTAATGGTTGTTTTGTAAATGGCTCTCAAAATGCTGTTTTGAATGGAACCCATTAAGTCGTCAAACATATCGCGGCTCTGACGTTTGTAAGCCACCAACGGGTCGCGCTGTGCCATTGATTGCAATCCGATGCCTTGCCGCATGTTATCCATGGCGGTCAGGTGCTCAATCCATGCCGTATCGATAATTCGTAACATTAAAAGCCTTTCCAATAACCGCATGTTTTCGGGGCCGACTTCGCTTTCCTTGGCATCGTAAAGCTCTTTGGAATATTCAATCAAGCGGTCGCGCATTTCCTCGGCGCTCATTTGAGAAAGTGTTTCGGCGTTTATATCGGCCGATAGCGGCATAATCGTTCCGAGCTCGCTTAAAACGGAAGCGGCGGCTTCTTCCATATCCCAACCGCTGCAGTTGGCCTCAACAATGTTTTTTATTTCGGCTTCCACAATCGATAAAATATTGGCTTTTAAGTCGGCGCCGTCGATGATTTTATGGCGTTCGCCGTAAATAATTTCACGCTGTTTGTTTATAACATCGTCATAATCGACTAAATGTTTACGGATATCAAAGTGGTAACCTTCAACACGGACTTGCGCATTTTCAATTGAGCGGCTGATTAACTTATTTTCGATGGGGGTGTTTTCGTCAAACCCCATCGTATCCATTACACCTTTAATGCGGTCGCCGCCGAATCGTTTCATTAGGTCGTCTTCGAGCGATACAAAGAAACGTGAACTGCCCGGATCGCCCTGGCGTCCGGCTCTTCCGCGTAACTGGTTATCAATACGGCGCGCTTCATGGCGTTCGGTTCCGACTACATGCAATCCCCCCAGCTCGATAACTTGGTCGTGGCGTTCTTTCCATTCCTGCCATTCTTTGCTTTCGGCGTCCTGCGGTTCTTTTCCGCCCAGAATAATATCAACACCGCGCCCAGCCATATTGGTGGCAACCGTAACCGCTCCCGGTTTTCCGGCTTCGGCAACAATATTGGCCTCTTTTTCGTGCTGTTTGGCGTTAAGCACTTCATGTTTAATACCTTTTCGTTTCAACAGTGCGCCGAGGTATTCCGATTTTTCAATCGATACGGTACCAATCAGCACCGGTCTGCCGGTTTTTCGGACCTCGTCCACTTCTTGCACCACGGCCTTGAATTTGGATTCGACATCCTTATAAATATAGTCTGAAAAATCCTCTCTTGCCTGCGGTTTGTTGGTGGGAACAATAACCACTTCCAGTTTGTATATTTTATGGAATTCCTCGGCTTCGGTAACCGCGGTGCCGGTCATACCGGCCAGCTTTTGATACATACGGAAATAGTTTTGAATTGTAATGGTGGCATAGGTGCGGCTTTCATTTTGGATTTTAACATTTTCTTTGGCTTCGATTGCCTGGTGCAACCCTTCGGAATAACGCCTGCCGTGCATCATCCTGCCGGTAAATTCATCGACGATGACAACCTCACCGTCTCTGACGACATACTGATGGTCTTTTTTGTAGAATTCGCGTGCGGTTAGGGAGTTACGCATATGGCGCATAAGGTCGGCATTTTCCGGATCGTACAATCCGCCGCCGTCATTTAAGAGCCCCTCACGCATAATCAGCTTCTCCATTTTGGCAAAGCCTTCATCGGTTAATTCGGCGCTGCGTTCTTTTAACTTAACTTCGTAATCCACTTCGGGGGTCAGGCGTTGGATTAACCGCGCGAAAATCTGATATTTCTGGCCCGCTTCCATATCGGGGGCACTGATAATTAAGGGTGTGCGCGCCTCGTCTATTAAAAGGTTATCAACCTCATCAACAATTGCATAGCTTAGGGGGCGCTGGACATACCTTTCGGGGTCAATCGCCATATTATCGCGCAAGTAGTCAAAACCGAATTCGGATGACGTGCCGTAGGTAATATCGGCATTATAAGCCTCTCGGCGTGATATCGGTCTAAAATGCTTCCATACATCGTTTTCAATTCCGGAATCGTAGCTTGGGTCAAACAGCAACGACGGAGAAAGCTCATCGCTTTTTTGCATCGGATAAATACTGGCAACGCTAACACCCAAGGCATGAAATACCGGCCCCATCCAATACAGGTCACGGCGCGCCAGATAGTCGTTAACGGTTACCAAGTGACAGCCTTTACCGGTCAGTGAATTAAGGTACAGGGGGAGTGTTGCCACCGCTGTTTTACCTTCACCGGTTTTCATTTCGGCAATTTTACCTTGGTGCAATATAATACCGCCCATCATCTGGACGTCAAAAATCCTGAATTCCTTGTTTTTGTCTTTGGTAAGCACTCTTCTGGCGGCTTCACGCACGGCGGCAAATGCTTCCGGCAGAAGCTCGTCGAGGGTGGCGCCGTTTTGGATTCGGGATTTAAAATCGTTTGTTTTGGAGCGTAATTCCTCATCGGAAAGTGCCTCAAAATCGGGTTCAAGGGCGTTTATTTTATCAACAATCGGCAGCAGCCGCTTAATTACCTTTTCATTGGAACTTTCGGATCCTCCGAACAATTTAAACATTTTTTCACCTTCGTTAATTCGATTTGGTTTAAGCCAGGGGCGCGGGCAGCTTTATTCTTCCTGTAATTCGGGATCAATCGGGCATTCCGAGTTAATAATTGCCAGCGCCTCTTCGGCCAATGACGCGGGTACCATTATTCGGACTTCTCCCATTCCGTCAAAAAGGAAGCTGTGGACAGAGCCGGCAGCGTTGGAGCGAAGGATTGAGGGTATATTGTAGCCGTCCAGCATTCCTTTGATTGTCTGGGCTTCCAACTCCCCTTTAGCTTTGTATACTTCGATCATATCTTTTATTTGGGGTCAAACAATTCCCCTACCGATTGCCCGGTATGTATGCGCCTGATAGCTTCACCCAGAAGAGATGCAATCGGTAAAACGGTAATTTTATCAATTTTTTTACTGCCGGTTACCGGAATGGTATCGGTTACCACCACTTCTTTGACGCGTGAGTTTGCGATGCGTTCGATAGCGGGGCCTGAGAATACGGGATGCGTACAACCGGCATAGACTTCTGTGGCGCCGTTATTTAAAAGGGCGTTTACGGTGTTAACCAAGGAGCCGCCGGTATCAATTTCATCATCAACGGTAATGGCAATTTTCCCCTTAACATCCCCGATAATATTGAGGGTTTCGGTTTTATCGGCATTGCCGATGCGTCTTTTTTCCATAATTGCCAGCGGGGCATTCAGTTTGGCGGCATAATCGCGGGCAAGTTTGGTGCTTCCGATATCGGTGGCAACAACGACAATATCTTTGAGATTTTTTTGTTTAAAGTAATCGCTGATGATTCCGATAGCGGTCAGTTCATCAACCGGTATATTAAAGAATCCCTGGATTTGAGCGGCATGTAAGTCAATCGTAAGGATACGATTGGCACCGGCAACCGTTAACAAATCGGCAACCAACCTTGCGGTAATCGGAACCCTCGGCTGGTCTTTTTTGTCGGTTCGGCTGTAGCCGTAATAGGATACAACCGCGGTAATTCGTCCGGCGGAAGCCCTTTTTAGGGCGTCAATCATAATTAGAAGTTCCACTAAACTCTGGTTAACGGGGGATGAAATCGGTTGTATTACAAACGTATCGCGTGAACGCACATTCTCTAAAATACGTACGAAAGTGTTTTCATTGCTGAATTGCATGACCTCACACTTCCCCAGCGGTATGTTAAGATATTCAACAACGGCCTTTGCCAACCCCGGGTTAGCATTGCCCGTAAATACCTTCAGCTCGTCCATTAAACTCCCCCTATATCCTGTAAATTACATGCCATGCTTTAAAAACTATTTATCAATCCCGGGAACCGGAAATTGACTGCACATTTCCACAACTTCTTTTTTGATTTGAGCCTGGATTTCCAAATCGTTAATATTGTTAATTATTTTCATTATCATTTCGGCAATCCGTTTGATTTCGTTTGTTCCGAATCCGCGTGAAGTAACGGCGGCGGTGCCTAAGCGCATACCGCCCGGAACGCGTGCCGTTGAAGTTGTATCAAAGGGAACGGTGTTGCGGTTAACGATAATGGCGGCGCGTCCCAACGCTTCTTCGGCATCCTTGCCGTTAACACCGCTTCCGCATAAATCAACCAACATCAGATGATTATCGGTTCCTTCGGAAACAAGCCGCAATCCCATTCTGTGAAGTTCGGTTGCCAATGTATTGGCGTTCTCAATTACGGCTTTTTGATAGTCGTAAAATTCCGGTTGCATTGCTTCTTTAAAAGCGACCGCTTTACCGGCGACAACGTGCATAAGCGGCCCCCCCTGCATTCTGGGGAATACCGCCGAATCAATCGCTTTTGCCAAGTCTTGATTGCAAAGAATAAATCCGCCTCGCGGCCCTCTTAGTGTTTTATGTGTGGTAGAGGTTACTATTTGGGCGTAAGGAACGGGTGAGGGGTGCAATCCGGCGGCAATAAGCCCGGCAATATGGGCCATATCAACCATAAAAACGGCATCGACTTTATCGGCAATATATCTGAACCGTTCAAAATCAATAACCCTCGGATAGGCGCTGGATCCGGCAATCACCAGCTTTGGCTTGTGCTCTACCGCCAGTTTTTCGACTTCGTCGTAATCAATACGTTCCGTTTCAGGGTTTAAGCCGTAGGAAACAATATTGTAATACCTGCCGGAAAAATTGACGGGGGAACCGTGGGTTAAGTGCCCGCCATGAGAAAGATTCATTCCCATAACGGTATCTCCCGGGTTTACCAGAGCAAAGTAAGCCGCCATATTTGCCTGTGCCCCGCTATGCGGTTGGACATTGGCATGTTCGGCTCCGAAAAGCTCTTTGGCGCGTTCGATGGCGATGGTTTCGATTATATCGACATCTTCACATCCGCCGTAGTAACGTTTGCCGGGATAGCCCTCGGCATACTTATTTGTTAAAAAAGTACCTTGTGCTTCAAGCACTGCCTTACTGGCATAATTTTCAGATGCAATCAGGTTGATTGTTTCTTGCTGACGTTTTTTTTCAAGCTCAATCGCCTGACTGATTTCCGGGTCGTTCTGCTTTAAAGAGTCCATAAATCTCCTTCCTGGGGGATGAAATGAATATAGTTAATTGTACTATTGTTGAGGCTTGTTATCAACCTAAGCGGTATCGGAATTGATATTTGCGTCCGTTGTAATAATATCTTCGGAGGCGGGCTCCGCAAGTGTTAAAGCGTCCTCCGATACGGTATCCGGCTGTGTCGGTTTTCGCAGCAATCCCATGTTCCAAAGAATATAGCCGATAAGAATTGAGCATAAAGGAACGGATAGCCACAATGCAACCGGCGACAAGATAACAAAAGAAACCGCATGCCCCATAATCCAGATAATCGAAATTACCTTTCCCCAGAGATGTTTTTTTAAGCTTGCGATTGTGATTGTCATTGCGATTGCAATCGCGCCGATGGTGGCGTAGAGATAGAAATAATAAGTTAGCCTGTCGGTAATTAAAACAATCGGAATCCACATCAGATATGTTCCGACAAACCACATTATACTGAAAAAACCCTCGCGGTTGCCTTTAATAAATCTGTATACCAGGAAGGCATAGACGGGTATTATCGCATAAAGTAAAGTGGGGTTAATAAGCCCTTGCCATTTGATAATATTTGTTCCGTAAAAGGTCGGGTTTTGAGGGATAAAGATCCACTCCCAAGGGTAAGCCTCCCAGCCGCCCGAATAGTTTTCGAACGTCAGTTCCCCCGCCGATGACATCATTTGGATAAAATTAGTAAACGGATTAACGAATTTCATGTAAATTATAGAGTCACAAACGAACAAACCGGCAAAGAAAACAATCGGTACCATATACACCGAGAGAAGGAAGCGCAGCGGCTTGCGGAAACCGGTAAAGACCCAGTGCAATCCGATAACAACGCACCCCAGCGCACCGGTCATTTTACAAAGCATTGATAACCCGAGCGCGGCACATGCCGCGAAAAACTTGTCTTTCAGATAAAGCCAGAAAGCCAGAAACATAAAGAATAAGCTGTAAACATCCAGCATATCAATGCTTGAAATTAAGAAACTGAGGTTTTCCAAAGCCAGCAGAAAAGTTGCCAGTGTCGCAATCGGTATCGATAGCTTAAGCTGCCGGCAAATTAAGAAAAGCAGAGCCAGATTTGCTATCCCGAAAAGGATTGGCGGCAGGCGCCAACCGATAGGATTATCGCCGAATAACTGGATACCGCCGACAATAATCAGTTTTGATAACGGCGGGTGCTCGGGACGATCGGTGGTATGGGCATCGATAATATTTTGAGCATCTTTAATGTAATAGGTTTCATCAAAGATATATCCGTCGGACGGTTGGGTGATAACGCTTAAATGCATTACAAGCGAGAACAAGATTATCAGGAATAATCCGCAGTATTGCCAGTTGATGAATTTGGAGAATAAGTGTTTTATTTTTTCCATGTCAAGAAATTATTTAAAAGATAGTTCCACAAGAAAGCGATGATTATACCGATTAGCACGGCTACAATGTCATGGAAACCGAATACAACGGCAAACAGATTGGTTACGCCGATTTGAATCAGCGCCCCGATAAGGCAGATTAAATTGAAATTTAGTAACCTTTTGAAGAACGATAAAACTCCGCCGGTGTTACGGTCGGAAAAAGTAAAGAAGTTGTTTAGTATAAAATTGGTAATAATTGATGTTTCAATACTGATGGTTAGGGCAATATTTCCCGAAAGAATACCGGCCGACGTATTATCGATTGGGCTAAATCCCCCGTAACGCGTAAGCAGGGCATATAACCCAAGATTAACAATAACACCGGTGCCGCCGACAATACTGAATTTGATAAAACGTGTAAGCTCACCCGTACGCCGCATAAGGCTGAAAATATGTTTCAGATAGTCCAATTGTTGTTTTGTATTTAATTTGCTCTCTCCGCGGCTGCGGGTTACAAACATAAAAGGTACTTCGACAACCGAATTCCATTTTCCGAGCATCAATACTTCAAGTAAAATCTTAAATCCGGAAGGGTTAAGATCAGCACCTTTAAGTACATCTCTTTTTAAGGCAAAAAGCCCCGACATCGGGTCGTTAATTTTTCTGGTTGAGGGCAGAAAAACATGCGATATAAATGCGGCGCCCTTTGATATTATCCGGCGCAGCAAACTCCAGCCTTCACATCCGCCCCCCTCAATATATCTGGAACCTACGGCGATGTCGGCTCCGTCTTCAATTGCTTTTATTACGGAAGGAATCACTTCCGGCGGGTGCTGTAAATCGGCATCCATAACAACGATTATGTCGCTTTTTGTATAGCTAAAACCATCAACAACCGCCGATGCCAGCCCTTTTTTGTCGCGTCTAACAATTATTCTGACCGGAAATTCTTTGGCAAGCGCCTCTACCAACTCTTCGGTGCCGTCCCTGCTGTTATCATCCATGATAACTATTTCGTAATTGTAACCGCCCAATGCCGCAGCCAGCCTTGTTACCAAGGGCTGGATATTATCTTTTTCTTTGTAGGCCGGAACGATAAGTGAGACGCTTTTATTTATCATAATAAACCCATACCGTTTAAATATACTCGGGATTTTGCTTATTCTATCATAAAGCTATTTATAAAAAAACAACCGTCAATAATTTCAGAACAGGGATAACTTTTTGGCTTATTCAAATTTGGGTGTTAAACCGCTAATCTGATACAATGGTATAACGATATTTTTAAGCCGGAGATAGCCCAAAATGGAAGCTTCAAAGAACAACTTGCTTGATTTTCTGCGTGAGCCGCAACAATTGATTTTACCGGACAACCAGTCGTTTTACGTTTGTACCGATGAAATACGCGAAGGATTTTGGAACAACATCGTCCGCCTTGCAACCGATGTGACCGCCGACGAGTATCATTTGGGGCTCTTTTTGATATTGGAGAAAGGGCTTTTTTGCACATACGAAATACCCAAGATGATCTTAATTGACGGGCACCAAAGATTGGTTACCGTACACTTATTTTTGACGGTGCTTGCCAAAGTCGTCGGAGACGGGCATAACGGCAATATCGAGCTTAGCGGAAAATATGTTTACGATAACTACTTTACCAATAACTCTTTGAATAAAGAAGACGATAGCAACGAGCTTTATTATAAAATGGTGCTTACCTCGGTTGATAATAAGGTTTATCGAAGGCTTGTTGAAGGTAACGACCATTTGCCTCTTCCGTCTTTACATCCGATGGTTGCGACATACCGCTTTTTTGAAAAGGCGATTCGAGAGAGCGATATTGCTTTAAGTGATATTTATAAAGCGCTTCAAAAGATTACCGTACTGCCCATTTCAACCGATCGGTGTTACAGCAACCCGCAGTTTATTTATGAAACAGTGATGGAAGCCAAATTGACGCGGGAACGCTCAAAATTACTGCTCAAATGGCTTTCGGGGTTACTTTCGGTTTCGTGTATTCCTAAACAGGGATAGACCGAGGAAACAGCTATCCACCTTCCTTCCAATCGTTTTAAAAGACCGGAAGGTTTGTAACAATTCGCATATCTAAGCGATTTGAACACCGGGTTCCGGCAAGCAGTGGGTAAAGACAGAATCCACTTTGATAACACCGACTGAAACAATGTCCATGTTGATTTGCTCTTTGACGTGTTTGGCGTAGGTGTCGAAGATTTCACCTTCGGTTTCAAACCCTTTAAATGTCCCTTTTATTTGATAGCCCGCCGGTAACATTTGAATACTAAAGACGGTAACCGCCACTTTTTTATTGTTTTCCAAGTTTTGATTGGTTTTATAGCCCCAAATATCGGCAAAAACAATTGTTTCCAAATTGTATGCATACAAGGTTCCTTTGGGAACAGCATTCAAATTTCCTTCGCTGTCGGCGGTACACAGCACCTTCGGTAAAATAGGGCTTGCATTTAGCATTTCCATTACATTTTGGGGCATTTTGGCCATTATGGTTCTCCTTGCGATATCTAATCAAAGTTTATCTGTTTTAGAATTATAGTATATACCAATATCAAAATCGATGCTATTTGGTGTTAATTTTGTTTGAGGGCTTGGTTCGGTTTATATTTATGTTATAATTTTAGTTAGTAAGCTGCTTGGGTGTTAAACAGTGAAATTTAAAAAAAGAACTTACAAAAATCCGGCTGTTTTCTTTAGAGATGTGTGCTTTTTAACTAAAAACAGAAGCAAAATAAAGAAAGTCGTAAAAAGCAATATCGTTTCCCCTCAATTTCAGGAAAGGTTAATGCTTGCCGTAACCGCGGTTAACGATTGCAGATACTGCTCTCATTTTCATACAAAACAGGCTTTAAAGAGCGGATTATCGCAGGAAGAAATTGATTTGCTCCTTTCGGGCAATATTGCGAATTGCCCCGAAGACGAATATGTTGCCTTAATTTATGCGCAGTATTGGGCTGAAACGAATGCTAATCCTGATAGCGATGCGGTTAATAAGTTAAAAGAGGTCTATTCCGACGAAAAGGCAGAGGCAATTGAATTGATTCTTCGTATGATTCGAATGGGTAATTTAATGGGTAACACTTGGGATTACTTTTTATATCGAGTATCATTTGGCAGGCTGGGTGTTTAAGGGTCCCTTGTCCGTTAATAAATTCGAGATTTATGCAAAAACTAACGTTTAATATAATTTTAGTCTTAACTTGTATGCGTTAAAAGGATAAAAGGTATGGAAATATTGTTTGCGGTTATTTGCGCTGTTTTAATTTTAGTTGGACTTGTGGGCGTAATCGTTCCCTTTTTACCGGGGGTTCCCCTTGCATGGTTAGGGTTTTTTATCTATGCAATCGGCACGGATTGGGAGCGGATTTCCGTTACCGTTACAGTGGTTTTCGGGGTAATAATGCTTTTTGCGCTCTTGGTGGATTTTATTGCACCGTTATTGGGAGCAAAAAAGTATAAAGCCGGCAAATGGGGGATTATAGGGGCATCTGTTGGTCTTTTTGTCGGCATTATTATTTTTCAAATGTGGGGGATTATATTGGGGCCGTTATTGGGTGCGCTTGTCGGAGAGATAATTGCCGGTAAATCCGCCGGACACGCTTTTAAAGTTGCGTTGGGAACCTTTGTCGGGTTTGTTTTCGGCAGTTTAATGAAAATTGTGCTTATACTTGTAATGGCTGGGTTTTTTGTTGTTTCCTTGTTTTAAGATTATAGTTTGAGCCTTAAAGACCGATATTATTAAAAAAGCCGAGAAAAAATCTCGGCTTAAATTATTTGTTGGCTATGAGAATTGAGGTTACAAGGTTACGGAAGGCGGCTCATTAGCGGGCTCCTCTTCCTCTTTTTCATCACCTTGTTTTGTAGCATCGCTTATCAAATAAGCATATACGTAGACTACATCTCTGCCGAGGTTAGCATTGGGTCCGACTTTACACCCCAGCTCCGACAGCGATTCCTTTACCGATTTGGCAGCAATCGGAGTATAACAATGGCGCACCATCCACCAATGACCTTTCAGCGGCACCCCGTGTTTCTTGAAAATAGTGTTTTTCCAATCAGAGGTTGTATCAACAAACCATGTTTCGTATTGGCCGCTCTGTTTTTCAATATGAGCAACAATATCGTTGTAGGCTGATTGTATATCTTGGCGTTCCATTAAGACTCCTTAGGCAGGTTATATCCATGATTATACAACATTGGGTGCGTTGCGTTAAGGGATACACACATTCGGCAGAGTTAGTGGCTTTGTTTACTAAAACATCACTCTTTGATTGTCTGCTTTCAAAGACAACCAAAGAGCAAGCATTTCACCAAAGGAAATAAACCGTTCTCGGATTAGTCTTAAACGAGCTGATATTATGGAGTTAAAATAATTTCATACAGCTTGTTCAGGTCAAAAACTTTATCCGCCGATACCCATTTTTGCTCCATAAGAATATAACATAATACTTCGGTGGCTTTTTCTCCGCTAAAACCTCTGTGCCCCCAAAGTTTATTCAAAATATTATCAGCGTTTCCATATGCATAAAGAGAGGACCTTCCGGCGTCCGATACCCATAGAAAACCATGGCATCCAATACATCCGTTATGAGTGTCTTCTCCTATTTTACCCATTTCTCCGAAAGTTATTGCAGAGGCAGATCCAGGCTCGGTAGTGATAGAAGTGGAACTAGAACTAGAAGTAGTTACTATCTCAGATGTGGTTGATGTTTCGGTTGTTGTGTTAGTTGTCGTAGTTGTTACCTCAGATGTAGTTGATATTTCGGTTGTTGTACCGATTGTCGACGTTGTTTGGCTAATATCTGTTGTTTTGTTTTCCGCGGCTGTCGTAGTCGGGGTATTTGTTCCGCAACCCACCAGAAATGATGCAAGGAGGGACACGGTTATTACCAATGCAGATATCGTTGTTAATTTAGTTCTCATTGTCGTTTCCTTATACGGAGGATTTTCCCTAGAATGATTTTACCACCACTGATATTAATTAATCAATACGGATGGTAAACGGGCGATAATTCCTGCAAGACCCCTATTTTTCAACGTTAAAACAGGCTGTTTTAATTGACTTGACATATCCCTCATGTTATCATTACAAAAAAGATAGGATTCAAACTTTAACTTTTTGATACAGGAAAAAATGTCAGCGCTTAGCGATCTTTATGAGAATATTAGGTGCTGTGGTAAATGTGAAATTGCTCGGACACGAACCCAATCTGTTCCGGGGGAGGGTGCGGAAGACGCTGAGATAATGTTTATCGGGGAAGCCCCCGGTTTCCGTGAAGACCAACTGGGCCGCCCGTTTGTGGGTCAGGCAGGTAAATTCCTTGATGAGCTGCTTGCTTTAATTGGTCTGGATCGCAAACAGGTTTATATCGCCAATGTTGTCAAATGCCGCCCCCCGACCAACCGCGACCCATTGCCCCAAGAAATACTGAATTGCCGCCCATGGCTGAATAAACAAATTGATATTATTCAGCCCAAGGTGATTGTTACACTTGGACGTTTCTCTATGGCAATGTTCTTCCCGCAAAAAACCATTGGTAAAATCCACGGTACCGTTGAAAATCGTGACGGTGTACTTTATGTTCCCATGTATCATCCGGCAGCCGCTTTGCACCAAGCAAATTTAAAGGAAGTTATTAAGGCCGATTTTCTTAAATTGCCCGAATACATAGCTGCCGGCAAAGAAATGTCCGAGGTTAAAAAAGAATCTGTCGCTACTACAAAACAGTTAAGGATGTTTGAGGTTTAAACAGTGAGAAAAAGAAGAACAACCAAATTAAAGGTAATCCCTCTCGGAGGGTTTGGTGAAATAGGTAAAAATATGGCCGTTCTTGAATACGAGAACGAGATTATTGTTATTGATGCGGGGCTTATGTTCCCCGAGCCGGAAATGCTCGGTATCGATATGGTGCTTCCGGATATCAGTTATCTTTTGGAAAACAAAGAAAAAATTAAGGCGATTCTTATAACGCATGCACATGAAGACCATGTCGGCGCGTTGCCTTATATTTTGCCCCAGCTGAATGTGCCGCTTTATTGTACCAAGTTGGCAAAGGGGTTAATCTCAGGTAAACTCAAGGAAAGAAAAGCGCTGGCGGGTGCCGAGCTAAATGTGGTTACATTTGGGGAGCAGATAAATTTGGGTAAATTCAGGGTAGAATTTTTCCCGGTTTGTCATAGTATTCCCGATGCCGCCGGTCTGATTATCCAAACACCGATTGGCACATTGGTACACACCGGTGACTTTAAATTGGATCATACTCCGGTAACAGGCCCGAAAACCGATCTTTCAAGGTTGGCACAAGTCGGTTCACAGGGGGTTTTGCTGCTCCTTTCCGATTCTACATACGCCGAAATCCCCGGATATACCCCTTCCGAAAAAGTGGTTGGGGAGGCCCTCGAAAATATTATTGCTCACGCCGGCGGGAGGGTGATTGTTACTACGTTTGCTTCATTGGTAACGCGTGTCCAACAGGTTATCGATGCCGCTGTAAAATACCAGCGAAAGGTTTTTATTATCGGCCGCAGTATGACCGAAACCGTAAAAATCTCCTTGGAATTGGGTTATTTGAAAGCGCCCAACGGAGTGCTGGCTAAAATCGATGAATTAAATAAACTGCCTAAGGAAAAGGTGGTTATAATTACAACCGGCAGCCAGGGAGAGCCGACATCCGGGTTGGTTAGAATAGCCAATAAGGATCATCGGCAAATTAGTATTATCAAAGGTGATACCGTTGTTTATTCGGCATCACCCATTCCCGGAAATGAAGCACTGGTGAACAAGACGGTCGATACCCTTTTTAAACAGGGCGCTAAGGTTTATTACGGAAGAATGGCGCAAACACACGTTCATGGACATGCCAGTCAAGAAGAATTAAAACTGATACTGAATCTGGTAAAGCCGCGTTTCTTTATTCCGGTTCACGGTGAGTTCCGTCATCTTGCTTTTCATGCCAAGTTGGCTGAAAGTGTCGGAATACCGGAAGAACGGATATT
The DNA here is from genome assembly GCA_041656115.1 of Dehalococcoidales bacterium. Taxonomy (NCBI): domain Bacteria; kingdom Bacillati; phylum Chloroflexota; class Dehalococcoidia; order Dehalococcoidales; species Dehalococcoidales bacterium. Next base: position 46,739 of record JBBAED010000001.1, read on the forward strand.
TGTTCTTGAAGACGGGGACGTGCTTGAATTAAATACGCTTAGCGGTAAAAAGACCGGTAAAGTAGAATTTGGGAACGTTTACGTCGATGGACTCAGTGTCGGTGATGTCGGCGGAATAGTACTGCGCAACAGGCGCATGCTTTCGCGTGACGGTATTGTGGTAATTGTAATTGCGGTCCGCAAGAAAGACGATAAACTTGCAGGCAGACCCGATATAGTTACAAGGGGATTTATTGACATCAATGAATATAAGGATATGCTTGAAACAAGTAAGGATATCGTAACCAAAATAATGAACCACGAAGGCGAATTTGCCTCCGAAATCGGTTTCCCTGACAGTAGGATTAGAGCGGAATTAAATAAATATTATTTTGATCAAACTAAGCGACGACCGATGATACTTCCGGTAATGGTTAAGGTATAATGTAGGTATAGTATATTGGCGGGAGGGCGGAGCATTATGGCAAAAACAACACCGAAAAAAGAACCAAAACCGAAAGCGGTAAAACCTCAAAAGAAGCCGACAAAAGCTAATGCCTCTAAACCAACAGAGAAAAAGAAGCAGGCCTCGTCTGATAAATCTTCTTTACGTTCCTTTTTTGCGAAATGGGCTCGCCGTACTGTCCTTCTGGTTTTATTCCTCGCTTTGCTTTTCTGGCAGTGGGATAATATTTATAAATGGGTTACAACCACCGTTACGGATGCTATCGGCTTATTGGGCTGGGGAATTATCCTTATTGCGCTTGCGGTTATAATTATTATCGGTATTATCTATCGCAAACAAATCGGTGTTTTTGTTCAGCGTTATAAGCTTTATCTTTGGCATAAGTGGCTGGGCGGGATTGCCTTATTTTTTGCTGCTTGGGGCGTGCTGGGGTTATTTGATGTCGGTGGCTCTTTCGGGCGTACCATTGTTACCTATGACACAGCGGTAGGCGTTTTAAGGGTAATCGGTCTTGTTGTGCTGGGTGTCGTTTTAGTGGCGCCGCGCGCCTGTTTACGCGGTTGGGTTAAGTTCTCTATGTGGCTTACGAAACCGTTTGATTCCTCTCCGTCAAAAGCAAAGCCGGAAGAGGCAGGGTATCAACCTCCGCTGAAATCCCCCGATTACTACACTAAAAAATTCGGCGGTAAGAAACCATCCCCGCAGTCCGAGGTGTTACTGGTAAAAGAACAATCAGCCAAATCAGTTGCTATTGATGAGCCCGAGGCATATGAACCGCTACCCGATAGAATTGTTCCGCCTAAGGTTCTGATACCGCCGGAAATTGACATCAAAAAGCCGGTTGACGATGCGGTAGTCGATGAGGCGATGAAAGATAAAAAAGAATCCGCAACAGCTGCGGCTCAAAAAACTCCGGATAAGGGCGCAAAAACCGAAAGCGCCGATATTAAACAAGTGGCACAGGATGTTTGGCGTAAATACGGTCAATCGTCTTCGTTGGAACTAAGCGACGGTTGGAAATTACCTCCTGTCGATATACTGGATAAAACAACCGAACTTGAATACGGGCAAGCCGATAACGCCATGCGCGCCAGAAAAATCGATGAAGCACTAACAAGTTACGGTGTTGATGCCAGGGTAATCCAAATAAACGTCGGTCCGACTGTCACCCAGTTTGAAGTTGAACCCGGTTGGGATGTAAAAACCAAGCTCGTCAAAGAAAGAGACGAGGACGGCAATATCAGGGAAAGAGTTGAAGAGGTTTCACGTACCAGAGTCAAAGTAGATAAAATCACCTCGCTTTCAAACGACTTAGCGCTGGCATTGGCCTCGCCGACAATTCGTATAGAGGCCCCGATTCCGGGCAAATCCGTGGTAGGCATTGAAGTTCCGAACTCATCTTTTGGGACTGTGAGTTTGCGCAGTGTTATCGAAAGCAACAACTTCCAAAAGCTCCTCGTAAAATCCAAACTGGCGATGGCTTTGGGTAAAGGAGCGGGAGGCGAAGCCGTTTCAGGGGATTTGGCTAAAATGCCGCACCTTTTGATTGCCGGTGCCACCGGAAGTGGTAAAACAGTCTGTTTAAACGCAATTATCTGCTGTTTATTGATGTGCAATACACCTTTTGATACCAGATTGATTATGATTGATCCCAAAAGAGTCGAATTGGTGCAATTTAACAGCTTACCGCATTTGATGACCCCTGTAATTGTGGATACCAATAAGGCCTTAAACGCAATGCGGTGGCTGAGCCAAGAGATGGATATGCGTTATAAGAGGCTGGCAGAGGCCGGGGCCCGCAATATTGAGGGATACAATAAGACCAGAACCGGCAAAGACAGAATGCCGAATATTGTTTTGATTATTGATGAATTGGCAGACTTAATGATGGCGGGATTTGATGAAGTGGAGCATACACTTTGCAGGTTGGCACAGCTTGCACGTGCTATCGGTATTCATTTGGTGGTAGCGACACAGCGTCCTTCGGTGGATGTGGTTACCGGTTTGATTAAGGCCAACTTCCCGACACGTATCAGCTTTGCGGTTACTTCTCAGGTTGATTCGCGCACTATTTTGGATATGGTAGGCGCCGAGAAATTGCTTGGCAAGGGTGATATGTTGTATATGCCAACCGAAGAGGCTAAACCCAAACGTTTGCAGGGGTGTTTCATCTCCGACCCCGAAATTGAAAGACTGGTTTACTTCTGGAATAGCCAGAAGCCTGAAGAAACCGAAGCCGAGGATGCAAGTCCGCTTGAATTGGAAGAGATTACAATTCCGGAAGGTGTCGGTATAGGCAGAAAAGACGAACCTCCGAAAGATGTCTTACTGCCGGATGCCCTGAAGCTGGCGGAAGAGCATGAAAGGATATCGACATCGTTCTTGCAGCGCCGATTACGTATTGGGTATCCGAGGGCTGCGAGGCTGATGGAGCAGTTGGAAGAGGAATTGGGGAAAGTCATTGATGACGGCGGGGCGGAGGCTTAGCGGTGTCTTTGCGAGGAATGAGCCGCTAGGCGAATGACGTGGCAATCCCGCTTTTGTCATCCTGAACGCAGTGAAGGATCTAAGAGGACGGGAAATAGAGGCTGTTAGGTGGCCTCAGCACTAAAGAAAGAGGCATCGTCCTACTGTGAATCTGCTACCGAACGTTAGACTATTTATTAACTCCCAGATTCTTCGATAAGCTCAGAATGACAATAATGGTAACGTCTTTGCGAGGAATGAGCCCTTAGGCGAGTGACGTGGCAATCTCCTACGGATTTATATGAGATTGCTTCGCTGCGCTCGCAAAGACAAAGGGTTTAGCCGTTCGTGGTGAGCTTGTCGAACCATAACGGCGGACGGATTGTAATCCCTCGTCTTTCTCCTCGTTCGTTGGACCCTTCGACAGGCTCAGGGCGAACGAGGAAAAACAAGCTCGGTATGTACGGAATTACAACATCCTTGGCGATGAGAAAGAAATTACTTCTTTCTTCTGGAGGTTAGCCTCTTAAACAGGGAATCAATGTAAATTCTTGCCGTGCTCTTGCCACGTTTCTGCATTTGTTCTTTCTTGCTGGTAAGTCTTTTCTCGCGGCGTTCTTGTCTTGTTTCGATTACGATTTCTTCATTGTTCATTCCGGCAACTCCTTTACAATAAGTTCTCTCCGTAGCTCAACAATGCGGTCGCGCAGTAGTGCAGCCTTTTCGAATTCCATGTTTTTTGCCAGAGTTTTCATTTGCTTTTCGAGGTCCTTTATCAGGCGTGCAATGTCCTCTTTGCTTTGAGATGTCGCAATATACTCTGCCTTCGGTTCGGCAACAACCCCTACCCTGACGCGGTCGGTGATATCTTTAATCGCTTTTTTAATCCCCTGCGGGGTGATATTATGCTCGGCGTTATAGCTTTCTTGTATACGGCGGCGGCGATTAACTTCATCGATAGCGCGCTGCATTGAACCGGTAACCGTATCCGCATACATTATAACATGCCCGTCAATATGGCGTGCAGCCCTCCCCATTGTCTGGATCAATGCTCCTTCGGAGCGTAAAAAGCCCTCTTTATCGGCGTCAAGGATGGCAACAAGGCTGACTTCGGGCAAATCCAATCCTTCACGTAAAAGGTTTATCCCGACAATCACGTCGTAAACTCCAAGGCGTAAGTCGCGCAGAATTTCAACCCGCTCCAACGTATCAATTTCGGAATGCAGATAGTTGGCTTTGATATCCATTTCAATCAGATAATCGGTTAATTTTTCGGCAAGAACTTTTGTAAGCGTGGTAACCAGGCAACGCTCCTTCTTAGCCACTCTACGCTTAATTTGGGCAAGCAAATCATCGATTTGCCCCTCTATGGGTTTAATCTCAATAGTGGGCTCTAAAAGCCCTGTGGGACGTACCAGCTGTTCAACTACCTGGAAGCTGTTTTTCAGTTCGTATTCGGCAGGTGTGGCCGAGGTAAAAATAATCTGATTGATACGGTTTTGAAACTCATCAAAATTTAACGGACGGTTGTCCAACGCCGAAGGCAGTCTAAACCCGTATTCCACCAGCGTTTCTTTACGTGAGCGGTCGCCGTTATACATCCCGCGTATTTGCGGCACCGTCATATGAGATTCGTCAATTATTAACAGATAATCCTCCGGGAAATAATCCAAAAGGGTATAAGGGGTGCTCCCCGGCGCGCGTTGTGAAAGGTGGCGTGAGTAGTTTTCAACCCCGTTACAATAGCCTGCCTCAGCCAGCATCTCAAGGTCAAAGTTGGTGCGTTGTTCCAGCCGTGCCGCTTCCAAGACCTTCCCTTGTTTTTGGAATTCAGCCACTCTTTCAGCGAGCTCTTCTTTAATTGATTCAATTGCCAAAAGGAGCTTTTCCTGCGAAGTAACAAAATGCTTGGCGGGGTAAATATCGATTTTATCGAGAACCGCTAAAAATTCACCGCTTAAGGGGTCAATCCGCACAATTCGTTCCACTTCGTCACCGAAAAAATCAATACGCAGGGCAATATCTTCGTAAGCCGGTTGAATTTCCAATGCATCGCCGCGAATACGAAATTTACCTCTCGAAAAGGCGATATCATTACGTTCGTATTGCATATCCACCAGTTTACGCAGGATTTCATTGCGCCGGTAGGTTTGTCCTTTTTCAAGGCTTAAAACAAAACTGCGGTATTCTTCCGGTTCTCCCAAACCGTAGATACAGGATACCGAGGCAACAATAACAACGTCGCGGCGCTCAAAAAGCGAACGGGTGGCGGCATTGCGCAGTTTATCGATTTCCTCGTTGATATCGATTTCTTTTTCGATGTAGGTGTCACTGCGCGGTATGTAGGCTTCGGGCTGATAATAATCGTAATAGCTAACGAAGTATTCGACGGCATTTTCCGGGAAAAAGTCATTAAACTCGGCATAAAGCTGAGCGGCCAAAGTCTTGTTATGGCTGATAATAAGGGTTGGTTTTTGGACGCGCTCGATTATATTAGCCATTGTAAAGGTTTTACCGCTGCCGGTAACACCCAGCAGGGTTTGCCCCTTGTGATTATTAACGATTCCGTCAACAAGTTTGGCAACGGCCTGCGGTTGGTCACCGGTTAAACCGAAATCGGAGACAATTTTGAATTCTGACATAATTATAGTATACGGGTTAAAAGGGATATCGGCAACGGAAATTCGAACTTAGTTTGTTATTTTTCGGAGGTATTTGGGGCGGAAATAAAAGAACCCTCAAAAGTGAGGGCGGGTGTTAATTTCAAGTTTGGTAGCGGGGGTTGGATTTGAACCAACGACCTTCGGGTTATGAGCCCGACGAGCTGCCACTGCTCCACCCCGCGTTGATATAACCTTAACAGTATAAACCTTTACAGCTTGTAATGTCAAAATGAGTATTCATTCTATTAGTTAGAAATTGCCACGTCATTCGCCTAAGGGCCCGCCCCTCGCAAAGACAATCCAAATTCCGAGCATCCTGAGCCGGCTGGAAAACCTCTTGTCTTTGCGAGCGCAGCGAAGCAATCTCTAATAAATCAAAAGAGGTATTCCATTTGTAAGAGATTGCCACGTCGTTCGTCTGGAGGGCTCATTCCTCGCAAAGACGTTACCATTATTGTCATTCTGAGCCTATTGAAGGGTCTGACGAACGAGGGAGATTAGGTTCACTGTTTGTCCGCCGTTATGGTTCGACAGGCTCACCACGAACGGCCGGAGAAAATCATGTCTTTGCGAGTGTAAGCGAAGCAATCTCTAATAAATCAAAAGAGGCGGTTCGCGGATTATATGTTTTCCTGTTTTTCATCCTTGTTTTGAGAAGTATCCGCACTCCATTTTTGTAGCCTTTCGGCTATCTGCTGCTCGTTTCCTTGGTCGCTGGGGTGATAGAATTTCTTATCCTTAATCGAATCCGGCAGATTCTGCTGTTCGACATAATGCCCTTCAAAGTCATGGGCGTACTTATATCCTTTACCGTAGCCGATATCCTTCATCATCGAAGTAACCGCGTTACGAAGGTGCAGCGGAACCGGTTCGTTGGCTCCTTTTTTGATTTCCTCTTCAACCGCTGAATACGCTTTGTAGAGAGAATTGCTTTTGGGAGCCGTTGCCAGATAAACCGCTGCTTCGGCAAGCGCCAGTTTCCCCTCGGGGAGCCCCAAGAAATGGATTGCCTGCTGTGCCGCCATTGCCACTACCAGCGCCTGCGGGTCGGCCATCCCGACATCTTCCGAGGCAAAGCGTACAAGCCTGCGGGCAATATACAAAGGATCATCTCCGGCTTCCAGCATTCGGCCCAGCCAGTAAAGAGAGGCGTTGGGGTCGGACCCGCGCATTGATTTATGGAGGGCGGAGATTGTATCAAAATGCCTGTCTCCGCCTTTATCATACGATAATGCCCTGTGCTGAACGGCATCTTCAATTGTGGATAAAACAATCTTTCTTTTACCCTCGGCATTCGGTGCCGTAACAAGGGTTGCCGTCTCAAGCGTGTTTAAGGCGGCACGCGCATCGTTATTGCACATTGTTATCAGATAATCGAGGGCATCGTCTTCAATTTCAACTTTGTAAACCCCTAACCCGCGCAAGGTGTCTCTGGTGGCACGCAGGATGATCAGCTTGATTTCCTCTTTGCTGAGCGGCTTGAGAATAAATAATTGAGAGCGTGAAAGCAGGGGGGATATAACTTCAAAGGACGGGTTTTCGGTGGTGGCGCCGATTAAGGTGACCGTTCCGTCTTCCACAAACGGCAAAATAGCATCCTGTTGCGCTTTGTTAAAGCGGTGAATTTCATCAATAAAAAGGATAGTCCTTTTACGCATCATTATACGCCGCTCTTTGGCTTCTTCAATTGTTTTTCTGAGTTCCGTAACGCCGGCGCTGACCGCTGATATCAGACTGAAGTGAGAAGAAGTGGAGTTGGCAATGATATTGGCAAGTGTAGTCTTGCCGCTTCCCGGAGGTCCCCAAAGGATTAGCGAGGGGAGGTTTCCGGATTCAATCGCCATTCTTAATACACGCCCTTTGCCGACAATATGCGCCTGCCCGACAAATTCATCCAGCGTTTTGGGGCGCATTCGTGCCGCAAGAGGGGCCTCTTTTAATTTTTCTTTTTCGAATTCGTGTTCAAACAGGTCCATTTTTATCGCCAATCGTATATTTTAAGGGGTTATGTTCCATTATAAAATCAGACGGAACAATTTACAACAAGCAAGAGCCGTTATTGGGACTGATTTGCCGATGTTGCGGTTTGTCTTTTATACCTTGTCTTTGCGAGCGCAGCGAAGCAATTCTCCTTTGTCTTTGCGAGACCATTCCCGCAGGGAAGACAAAGCAATCTTCCTCTGTCTTTGCGAGCGCAGCGAAGCAATCTCATATAAATCAAAAGACATTACATTTGTAGGAGATTGCCACGTCACTCGCCTAACGGCTCGTTCCTCGCAAAGACGTTACGATTATTGTCATTCTGAGCCTGCCGAAGAATCTAGGAGTTAGCGGATAGTGAACCGTTCGGTAGTGGATTTTATGGTAGGGCGATGCCTCTTTTTTATTGCCGAGGACGCCTGATAGTCTATACTTCTCGTCCTCTTAGATCCTTCACTGCGTTCAGGATGACAAAAGGGGAAAGCAGGATGACAAAAGATCCCGTTCGCCCTGAGCTTGTCGAAGGGTTCAACGAACGGGAGAAAACAAGGACTGCCATTCGTCCGCCGTTATGGTTCTACAGGCTCACCATGAACGGCTGGAAAACCCCTTGTCTTTGCGAGCGTAGCGGAGTAATCTCATATAAATCCGTAGGAGATTGCCACGTCACCCGCCTGACGGCTCGTTCCTCGCAAAGATGTTATGTATAGGAGTAGCAAGCAATCTCTAATAAACCAAAAAGGCGCTTACATTGTTCTGCTATTTGTACCGTTGCACTTCAAAGCGGTAGATTTTCACTTTTTCATGCGCCGAAATTCCGGCTTTTTCTTTGGTGATATCAATTTGCTCTTCAACGGTGTTTACCCCTTCAAGATCCGGAAGCAAAAGCCCCTTACGGTAGCCCTTTTCGATAATAATGCCGTATTTTTGAGGATCTAATTCACTTATATCCTCGACCGGCTCAGGGGCGGTTAGGATATCCACGCTGTAATCGAGTTGCGGCAGTTCATCCGCGGTAACAGCGGAAAAGCGGGGGTCACGGGTGACCGCACTGATGGCATTGACAATAATTTCCTGCGCAATATTTTGATGGGAAGGGTTAAAGGTGCCGATACAACCGCGCAGCTGCCCCAGTTTGTGTACGGAAACAAAAACTCCGGCCTTCCCTTGAAAGACAGGGGGCAAGGGGTGGGGTGGTGCAATGGTTTTTCCTTCTTTGATATAGGCGCTAACGGCATTTTTAGCCAGCTCAGCCGGTTCGGACATCTTTTGAGGGATAGGCTTTTTGAAAATGATTCCGGCATATCCGACTACCTGTGAGTAATCGCCGGTAATATCACCGCTTGTTTGGTATTTTACCAGTTCCGCCCTTTTAACACCGAGCTCTTTGGCGGCTGTGATTAAACTGACAACCGGTCCGAATCCGCACATACTGATATTTTTTTCACGGATGCGGTTTAAAAGTTCATCTTCATTTAAGATTAGAATCGGTTCAATCGCCATGTTATCTTTCATAACGGCCGATTCCTGTTTTTCGTAATGCGACATATCGCTTGAGGCAACAATAAGAACGTCTTGCTTCAAATCAACTATAGATTTGGCAATTGCATGCCCGATTTCGCGGTAAACCGTTCCGGTGCTTCCCGACAGTATTATGGGGACTATTTGGACGTTGTCATTAAAGTATTGAAGGAATGGGAGCTGCACCTCAATTGAGTGCTCTGAAAGGTGCGCCCGGCTATCCTCGGTTAGGAATTTAGAATTTGCCAAGATGCGTTTTGCCAATCCGGAGTCAATTCTAACATCGCCAAGCGGGGTTTTCCATATGCCGTCGGTCATAATACTGAACTGTTTTCCCATTCCCGTATGGTTTGGCCCAAGGATAATACATGTATTTTTAATGTTTACTTTTGATATTGTTTCTCCGGCAACCTTCCCCGAATAGATATATCCGGCATGCGGCATAATTATGCCGATGGCGTCTTCTTTAACAGTTTCCTTATCAATCAGCTCTGATATTGTTTTTCGGAGTTCGGCGGGAGAGCCGGGATAAAACATTCCGCTAACGGTCGCTTCTCTGTTCATTATGCCGCCTCCGCATCGGTTTTGATATTTAAATCCGCCCCGCAGTAAGCGCAATTACCGCTTTTCAGTCCGAGTGTTTCGGTCCGATAGCCGTGTCTTCGTATAACCATCTTACCGCAAGAATAACAAACAGTGCTTTCGCTGTTATGCCCCGGGATATTTCCGCCGTATACGAATTTCAGCCCGTTTTTTCGGCCGATATTGATGGCGCGTTCCAGGGTTTCAACCGGAGTCGGTAAAACATCGGTCATTTTATAATGGGGATAGAAGCGGGTTACATGCCAAGGGGTTAACTCCCCGAGGTCTTCCTTTATCCAGTTGGCAATCCCTTCCAATTGGTCATTATCGTCATTGATTCCCGGGACGATATTAGTAACAACTTCGATATGCATTCCCCATTTCGTTTTTGCCCTTTTGGCGGTTTCCAAGATTCCGCGCCAACCGGTGATTTTGGCCAATTTCCTGTAGGTTTGATCGCTAAAACCCTTAATATCAACGCGGTAGGCGTCTAAATAAGGCCCGATGGTATCCAATGCTTCTGTTGTCATATATCCGTTGGTGACATAAGCGGTATACAATCCGTTTTCTTTGGCCAGTTTTGCCGAGTCCAGTGTGTATTCGAACCATACTGTCGGCTCATTGTATGTCCAGGCAATTCCCTGACAGTCATTTTCCTTCGCCATTGCAACCAGCTCATCAGGTTGGATTTGGCGGCTTTTTAGCGGTAAATCCGTACATGAGATTTCCCAGTTTTGGCAATCCGAACAATGAAAATTACAGCCCCACCCCCCGAGCGATAGCACGGCGCTTCCCGGATGGAAATGAAACAAGGGTTTCTTTTCGATTGGGTCAATTGCAATTGAAGATACCTGTGCATAGTTAAGGGAATAGAGCTTCCCGTCTTTATTTTGATACATTCTGCAAACACCGGTCTTGCCGATACCTATGTCGCATCGCCATTGACAGGTATTACAGCGTACCCGTCCATCGGTCAATTTTTCATAGAGCAAAGCTTGATGCATAATTAACCTCGTTAATATTATACACTATTATACGAAGATATTGTGTTAAGTGTTTAATACTGATAAGATAATAAATCAAAGATTAAACAGTCGTCGTACTTTTATAACTATTCGGAAAAAGTTGTATAATAGGAGATTACGGAGGGTGTTACCATGGGGATAGCTATCGGGTATGTGCTTAGTATTTTACTTACCTTAACCGGGGGCGTCTTTTCATATTTTTGCATAGCTGAGTTTTATCACTTTGCCGTTAAAAACCTCGAGTGGTTGGCGATACTGTTTATAATTATCGGCGTTGCCACAACCCTAAGCGGTATTTATATGATTTTCAGTATGGCAAAAAAGAATTAGTTAAAGTTTTTCTCCGGCGGCGGTTTTTGCCATAATCACAAATTTGGCGTAAAATTAGCTTTTCGTTTCAATAAAAATCTCTTGAAAAAGCGAGCCTATTTTCCCTCTGTTTGAGTCGAATAGTTATGGAACACACAGCAAACAAGGTAAACAAAAATGCTATTTTAATCGTTGCCGTTTTGACCTCTTTCCTTGCTCCGTTTATGGGGTCCTCAACGAATATAGTCTTACCAGCCATCGGGGCTGAGTTTTCAATGGACGCCATTTCCTTAAGCTGGGTTGTGAGCTCGTATCTGCTTGCGACTGCGGTTTTCCTTTTGCCGATTGGCAGGTTTGCCGATATTTACGGTCTTAAAAAAATCCTTTTACTGGGGACGATTTCCTTTACGCTTTTTTCATTGGTTTTGGCAATTACCACTTCTCCGGTGATTCTAATCGTGATGAGAGCCTTTCAGGGGCTTAGCAGTGCAATGATTTTCGGTACCGGTGTTGCTATTTTAACTTCTGCTTTCCCCGCCAGAGAAAGAGGCAGGGCGCTTGGCATAAACGTGGCCTCTGTTTATTTAGGGCTTTCGTTAGGGCCTTTTCTTGGCGGTATTCTTACCGAAAATTTTGGCTGGCGCAGTGTCTTTTGGGCTATTGTGCCGCTGGGGCTGATTGTAATCTTCGTGATATTATCGAAACTGAAAGGCGAGTGGACAGCGGCAAAGGGTGAAAAATTTGATCTTATCGGCTCCGTAATCTACGGCGTCAGCCTGGTATCTTTTATGTATGGGCTATCGGTCCTTCCTGAAATCAATGCTGTCTGGTTTTTGGGAATTGGTTTTGTGAGCCTTTTAGCTTTTATTTGGTGGGAAATGAAAACCCCCAGCCCCCTTTTGGATTTAAACATTATACTGCATAACAGGGTATTTGCTTTTTCAAATATTGCGGTGCTTATAAACTTTAGTGCCACGTTTGCGGTAGCTTTCCTTTTGAGCCTTTATTTACAATACACGCAAGGAATGAGCCCGCAAGCGGCAGGTCTTGTTCTAATCTCTCAACCGGTGGTGATGGCGATTGTTTCGCCGTTTGCCGGTAAGCTTTCGGATAAAACACAGCCGCAAAACGTTGCCGCTTTGGGGATGGCCATAACGGCGGTCGGTTTACTCTATTTTGGTTTTATCGATGCCGATACGTCCGTTGCCGCGATTACTTTAGGCTTGGTGATTGTCGGTTTGGGGCTCTCTTTGTTTTCATCCCCCAATACCAATGCCATTATGAGTTCCGTTGAAAGCAAGAACTATGGGGTAGCCTCCGCAATATTATCCACAATGAGGGTTGTCGGGAACATATTCAGTATGGGTGTTGTCACCGTTCTCTTTGCAATCTTTATCGGTAGGGTTGAGATAACCCCCGAGTATTATTCACCGTTCCTTAGCAGCATCAGAATCTCCTTTATTATCTTTGCTGTTCTCTGCTTTTTGGGGGTATTTGCTTCTTGGGTGCGGGGCAAGCCGCAGGAGTAATCTTTACTTCTTACAGCTTGTGACGGGGATGTTTCCGTTATCCGATATAAACAGAGATTTCGGGATAATTTGTTGACAAAGGTTAAATTTGAACAGTATGATGTAATGAGAGGTCTTGATTGGCTTCTATAAAACAGAAAAAATGAAAGGAGTTATTGTTATGAAAGGGGATCCCAAGTTAGTTGAAACTTTGAATTCATTGCTTGCCGATGAGTTGACTGCAATCAATCAGTATATCGTGCATGCTGAAATGTGTGAAGATTGGGGCTACGGTAAACTGCACGAAAAACTTGAAAAACGAGCCATTGATGAAATGAAGCACGCTGAAAAGTTGATTGGCAGAATACTTTTCCTCGGCGGTATTCCCATTGTTTCCAGCCTTAAAGATATTTATATCGGTAGCGTAGTTCCTGAGCAGGTTGAAAATGACCGAATTGCCGAAGGGGCAGCCATTAAAGCCTATAATGATGCCATTACTTTGGCCGGTGAGTTAAAAGATCATGCTACACGAGATATCCTCGTTCAAATCCTGAACGACGAAGACCGTCATATGGATGAAATAGAGGAACTGAAAGACCAAATCGAACAAATGACCCTGCCCATATTCTTGGCAAATCAAATAGATTAGGTCATTCAATCTAAAAAATAGAGCGGACGACATGTTTGCCGAACGGTTTTGCGGCAGACGTGTCGTCCCTTTGTATATCCCGCACGGGCGGCTGTGGGGTAATTAAAATGCGGATTACAAATCTTAACCATTAAGTATTATTTATCGCTTCTTTGCAGCTTCGAAAACACCTTTATTCTGTTCGTTGTCCTTTAAATGCTATACAATGTCCGAAGTAACTTTTGAGTCATTAAAGTTGGCGTCTAAACCTTGCAATTGCCCCAAACAGATAACATAATATTGATAAGATAATCAATTCGAATGCTATCGGTATAAATAACCGAGTTGGCGGTAAAACAAATGAGTAAATACAAAGCCGTTATTTTTGATATGGACGGAACCCTTCTTAATACATTGGAAGATATTACCGACAGTGTCAATTTTGCTCTAAGAAAAAACGGGTTCCCTTTGCATAAGATTTCGCAGATTCGTAACTACGTCGGAAACGGAGTTTTGCGCATGATTGAATTGGCAATCCCCGACGGAACCCCCCAAGCGCTTTTTGATGGCACGGTTGATTTATTTAAACAGCATTATGCCGCAAATTCCAAAAACAAAACTTGTCCGTATGCGGGTATTATCGAATTATTGCAGGAACTTTTAACCCAAAACTATCAAACAGCGGTTATTTCCAATAAATATGACCTTGCCGTTAAAGAATTAAATCAATTCTACTTTTCGAATTATATCAAACTGGCAATCGGTGAAAGCCCCCAAATTAAAAGAAAACCGGCGGCGGATATGTTGCTCTTTGCGCTGGACAGGCTTAATATTAAGCCCTCGGAAGCGCTTTATGTCGGTGATTCCGAAGTGGATATCGAAACCGCCAAAAATGCCGGCACGGATTTTATCGCAGTCAGTTGGGGATTCCGTGGCGGAAATTTCCTAAGAAGTCATGGGGCATCCATAATTATCGATACCCCGTCTGAGTTACTTTCATTTTTGTAAGCTTGCCGAGCCTTAAAGATAACAATCGTTATCTTTAAGGTGCATATTTTGGGTTACTGATTCACCTTCATAACAACTCGTTAAATTGCGATTGTTCTCCAAGGGTCTTATTTTTATATCAAAATGTGCAGAGGTCGGCAATTTGTATCACAAACAAATTTTCGGTACACGGTACGTCTGTTTTTCTCTTTGATGTAAGAAGGGGGCTTTGAAGCCCCCTTAATCGATATCGTACTTTTTTAAATATTGGGTCTTTGTTGATGCCAATCGGTTGCCTGCTCGTAAGCATAGGCGGTTTTGAGAACAGTTTCCTCGTCAAATTGCTTGCCGATAATCTGTAAGCCGACCGGTAACCCGCCAACAAATCCGCAAGGGACCGAGATTGCCGGAACACCGGCGAGGTTAACGGGAACGGTCAGGATATCCGCAAAAGCCATCTTAGCCGGATCCTCCGATTTCTCGCCTATTTTAAACGGAACGGTAGGGGTTGTCGGCGTAATCAGTAAATCGTATTTCGCAAAGGCTTTAGCGAAATCTTCGCAAATTAAGGTGCGTACTTTTTGCGCCTTAAGATAATATTTTTCGTATTGTCCGGCGGAAAGGAGATATGTTCCCAGCATAATGCGCATTTTGACCTCACTGCCAAAACCCATCCCGCGTGATTTCTCTATCACTTCCCACATATCATCGGTATCCTGATAAGAAAAGCCGTACTTTACGCCGTCGTAGCACGCCAAGTTGGCTGAGGCTTCCGCTGAGGAGATAATTCGGTAAACATCAAGGGCATAACGGGTATTCGGCATTGATAAATCCCAATCGATTATTGCCCCCATTGCTTCAAGTTTGGCAGCGGAGGTTTTTACGGCGGCCGCAACATCCGATTCTAATTCATCCGTAAAGTATTCTTGGGGTATGCCGATGCGCAGGCCCTTAATATCACCCGTAAGACATTTAGTATAATCGGGGACATCGATAGCGGAAGAAGTTGAATCGTTATCGTCAAAACCGGCAATTGCATTCAAAACATGGGCCGCATCGGTAACATTGCGGGTGAGCGAGCCGATTTGGTCCAACGAGCTGGCAAATGCCGCCAATCCGTAACGGCTGACCCTTCCGTAAGTCGGCTTTAAGCCGGTAACTCCGCAAAAGCCGGCCGGTTGGCGGATACTGCCCCCGGTATCCGAGCCAAGGGTGTAAACGGCTTCGCCGGCTGCTACCGCTGCCGCTGAACCGCCGCTGGAGCCGCCGGGAACGCGATTTAAGCCCCAGGGGTTATGAGTTAGGTGAAAGGCTGATTTTTCGGTTGAGGAGCCCATTGCAAACTCATCCATATTTGTTTTGGCAAGCATAACCATGCCTTGCGCCTCTAATTTCTCAATCACGGTGGCGCTATAGGGCGGAACGAAATTTTCTAACATTTTGGATGAACAGGTAGTCTTAATATCTTTGGTGCAGATATTATCTTTGACCATCATAGGTATGCCGGTAAGCGGTGTACAATTACCGGCTGATATCATTTTATCGGCTTTTTGAGCCTGTTGAAGTGCAAGGTCAGCCGTTAGCGTAACAACGGCCTTAATTTGCGGTTCCAGTTTTTCAGTTCTTTCAATATATGCTTTCGTAAGTTCCACGGAGGAAACTTGTTTGTCTTTCAGTAATTTATGGGCTTCGCTTATCGTTAATTGTTTTCCGTCTAACAACTTAATCTCCTTACGGTTTGATTCTGTTTAACTATTCCAATACGACTTTTACTTTAAAGTAGCCGTTGTCGCTCTTGGGGGCATTGTTAAATACATCCTCCTGCGACATTGAAGGTTTAATAGCATCCTCTTTTAAAACATCCATTAAAGTGCTTGGTTGGATTGTGGGCGGAATGCCGTTGGTATTAACCGCTTCAAGCTTCTCAAAGCTATCCAGCATTTCGGATAAATACGCCCTTGTTTTTTCCGTTTCTGCTTTATCCAGATTAATTCTGGAGAGGGTGGCAATGGCTGCTACTTGTTCGCTACTTAATTTCATAAGTTACTCCCAATAATTCTATTACAACAAATTATAACACTCAAAAATGACTATCACAACACAAGAAAAGGTTTAGAATGCCTTTAAACCGTTGCTGCGGCAAAAAAAATGCTATCGTCTCCGATACGAAAAGGCTCCCTTTGCGGGAGCCTTATTTTTGGTTAAATCAGCGATATTATCTCGGATTTTGCGCGTTTATTTTCTGTATTCTTCGAGCTCTTTTAATACCCAATCCGCCCATTCGTTAACGCCTTCACCGGTTACGCCGCTAAGTTTAAATATTTCGATATCTCCGTTCATTCCGGTGACAAGACGCGCAAAATTATCAACATCAAAGTTAACATATTGTACCAAGTCCACTTTGTTGATAATACAGGCATCGGCGATTGTAAACATTAAAGGATATTTGTAAGGCTTATCCTCTCCCTCGGGGGTGCTGGCAATAATTATTCTCTTATATTCGCCGAGATCAAACCCGCCCGGGCAAATCAGGTTGCCGACATTTTCGATGAAAATAACATCAATTTCGTCCAGAGGCAGATTTTGTAAAGCGGAGCTAATCATACCGGCATCCAAGTGACACCCGCCGTCCGTATTGATTTGAATTGCCGTAACACCCGCTTTGGTTAGGGTTATCGTATCAATACTGGAAGCCACATCTCCTTCAATAACCGCCATTCTGGCCTTCCCTTTAAGGGCTTCAGCGGTTCTTAACATGGTCGTGGTTTTTCCGGCACCGGGAGATGCCCAAACGTTAACCATCATAATATTTTTTTCTTTAAGGAGCTTGCGATTCTGCGACGCAATATGATCGTTAGCATCCAAAATATTTTTCAAAACTTTAATTTCCATTTAATCCACCTCTATACTTTCTATATATAATTCTTTGCCGGCTATCATTTCGATGTCCATGGAATGACATTTTTCACACTCCCAGAAGACATCTCTGGGGTTTACCGTACTGCCGCAATTGCAGCATTTTGCCTGCATCGGCACCTTGCGGAAGTTGATTTTGGCGCCTTCGCCGATTGTATCTTTGGTCATTAACTCAAAGTAAAAGGCCACCGAATCGTCAACGGCCCCGGACATTTCTCCGAGCACAACGTTAACGGCGGTTAGTTTTTTGGCATTGGCCTTTTGGGCTTCATCAAGCGCCACTTTAACCAGACTGCGTGTAATTTCCAATTCATGCATCGCTAACAAATCCTCGGCAAAGGTTCGCCTACCAACATATCGACAATTCGCGAAGTTCCGAACGGGGTTCTCATAGTTACCTTGGCATTATGTTTTTCAGTTACTTCGCCGATAATGGCGGCATTTTGCCCGTATTTATTTTTCTTTATTTGCGCGAGGACTTTTTCGGCATCCTCGGCTTCGACAACTACTACCACCTTGCCTTCATTGGCAATATACAATGGGTCAAGCCCCAGCATTTCACAGGCGGCGGCAACTTCACGCCTTACCGGTATTTTGTCTTCGTCTATTCTGATACTGACTCCCGATTGTTCGGCAATTTCATTTAACGTGCTTGAAAGACCGCCGCGGGTTGGGTCACGCATACAATTTATTTTGTTGCTGACTTGCATTATTTCGGCAATCAACTTATTAAGCGGCGCGCTGTCGCTTTCCAGTTTTGTTTCAAAACCGATACCTTCGCGCTTACTAAGTACCGCAATTCCGTGATCACCGATTGTTCCGCTTAAAATAATTTTGTTGCCGGGTTTGGCATTATGCCCGGAAATATCGATACCGTCCGCTATAACCCCAATGCCGGCCGTATTAATAAATATTTTATCGGCGTTGCCGCGGTTAACCACTTTGGTATCTCCGGTAACTATTTGCACCCCGGCTTCGTCGGCGGCTTCTTTAATCGAACTAATAATTTTATGCAAATCATCTTTGGAGAGGCCCTCTTCAATAATCAGTGCCAGGCTTAAATAGAGCGGTGTGGCGCCCATGACGGATAAATCATTTACGGTTCCGCAGACGGACAATTTACCGATATCACCGCCCGGAAAGAAAATCGGCTGTACTACGTGACTGTCAGTCGTAAAAGCGATTTTACCTTGAGCTTCGAAAACAGCCGAATCGTCCAGCCTGTTTAAAATAGGGTTCCCCAACAGCGATAAGATATTGTTGTTAACTATACTCTGCGACATACTTCCGCCGCTTCCGTGAGCCAAAAGTATTTTTTCAGTCATTACTTTCTCCGTAGTGATAATAGGCGGCACAGCTGCCCTCCGATGATACCATGCAAGGACCAATTGGGTTTAACGGATTGCAAATCTTGCGGAATAATTTACATTCGAGCGGGGATTTGGTGCCTCTTAAGACCTCACCGCAAATACATCCCTTTTGGACCTTGGTGGGGCCGGGGTCAAATTCAAATTTTTTCTCGGCATCAAAATCGGCAAATTCGGGTCTTAATTTCAAGCCGCTGTTCGGAACGTTGCCCATACCGCGCCACTCGGCGTCGGAGGGTTCAAAAACCTGTGCTAAGACATTCTGTGCGGTTAGGTTCCCGTCAAAGGTTACCCCGCGCTTGTAGGCGATTTCTACCTTTGCCTCTCCCTTTTCCGTTTGCCGCGCTAACATTTCGATACATTGTAAGATATCAAGCGCTTCAAATCCGGCGACAACACACGGAATACCGTATTCTTCGGCAATAAAATTCCAAGCGTTTGCACCGATAACGGCGCTGACATGCCCGGGGCAAATTAACCCTTGCAGATTGACCTCTCCGGAATCCAATAACGCCCTAATAACCGGCGGACAAACCTTTTGCAGGGAAAGAATATAATAATTTTTTAGCCCCTCTTGTCTTGCCTGTAAAATTGAGGCGGCGACGGTGGGGGCGGTTGTCTCAAATCCGACGGCAATAAAAATTACCGATTTTTGCGGATTGGAGCGGGCAATTTCCAATGCGTCCAGCGGCGAATAAACAACGCGAATATCACTGCCGCTGGCTTTAGCTTCTTGCAAGGTGGTGTGGCTTCCGGGGACCCTAATCATATCCCCGAATGAAGTTACGATGACATCGGGAATTTTTGCCAAGGCAATCGCTTTATCCAATTCGGAATTATCGGTAACACATACCGGACAACCCGGGCCGGATGTAAGTGTTAAGGCTTGGGGCAATAATTGCCTGAGTCCGTTACGCATTACGGAGACGGTATGGCTGCCGCAAAACTCCATATAACGCGCCTCTTTTACGGCATGTTGGTTAATACTTTGTATTAAGCCTGCAGCCATTTCCGGCTTGCTGTATGATTTGTTTTTTTCCATTACGAACTCTTTTCTTCCGGATCGGTAGCCTCTGCTAACTCCCTGAAAAGCTCAATGGTGGCTTCGGCCTCTTCTTTATCGACAATCGAAATAGCGTATCCGGCATGAATTAAAACATAATCACCGATTTGGGCCTCGGGTGTTAACATCAGGCTGGCCTTACGTGTTATTCCGTCGATATCTACTTCGGCATCGGTGCCGTCTATTGCGGTAATCAGAGAGGGGATTGCAACACACATATTGTATTCTCCTTATTTATTAAAATGAGCCGCTACCGCTTGTCCCAGAGCAATTCCTCCGTCGTTACAAGGAAGAATTCGATGGGTCAGAACGGTAAAGCCGTCCTTTTCGAGAATGTTAACCGCCAGCTCGCTAAGCAAACGGTTTTGAAAAACACCGCCGCTTAAGGCTATTGTTTTTATTTTTGTCTTTTCCGCAAGCAACTTACAGGTTTCGGCGATGATTCGCGCCATTGTTTGATGGAACCTGTCCGCAATAATCGGAACAGCTATATTATTGTTAACATCCCGGATAATATATTTTATCAGGTTTTGTAATCTTATTACAGAAACCCCGTTGTTGTCGTCAATTTCAAACGGGTAAGTTTCCTTCCCCGCGTCATTATCATTTTTTGTTGCCGCCATTTCCAAATCAATTGCTGCCTGGGCTTCATAGCAAGCCTCTCCGCAGATGCCGATAATTGCCGAAACAGCATCAAAGAGCCTTCCCGCGCTGGATGTCAGCGGACAGTTTAGTTTTAAATCGATTTGACGCTTTAAGGTGTTTAACTCCGTATCCGCAATCTGCCCTAAAATCGGCAGACTGCCAATATCGGTTTGTGCCTCCAGCAGGGTATAGATATAACCAAGCGCCATTCTGTAGGGCTTACGAATGGCGGCGGCGCCGCCCGGCATCGGAACATATTCAAAGTGTGCCAGTCTTTCAAACCCTTCATAGTCACTCAGTAAAAATTCGCCGCCCCATAAATTATCGTCGGCGCCGTAACCCGTGCCGTCAAACGCAACACCGATAACCGGCGTTTGGACATTGTTTTCAACCATACAGCTTACAATATGAGCGTGATGGTGCTGTACACCGACCGCTTTTAAATTGTTTTTAGCGGCGTATTCGAGTGCGTATTTGGTGGCGCGGTATTCCGGATGTAAATCATAAGCAATTATTTCGGGATTTATGCGAAAAAGGTGTTTGTATAAACCGATTGTATCTTCGTAATGATCCAATGTTTCGGCGTTATCCATATCACCGATATGCTGGCTTAAAAAGGCATATTTATCGCGGGTGACGCAAAAAGTATTTTTTTCCTCCGCTCCGCAAGCAAGAATTTGTTTAGCCTCAAACGGCAGTACCAAGGCTGAGGGGGCGTACCCTCTGGCACGCCTTACGGCATGCGCCTGCTTGTTTGCCACCAAATATACGCTGTCATCGTAACGGGAATAGATATCTCTGTTATGCAGTATAAAATAATCGGCAATGCCGTTTAACCTTGCCAGCGCCTCATTATTATCTTTGCAAATCGGCTCCTCGCTTAAGTTGCCGCTGGTCATTACCAACGGCTTGGCGACATAGCGCATAAGGATATGGTGGAGTGGGGTGGGGGGCAGCATTACCCCCAAATACAAATTATTTTCGGCGATGTTTAAAGCAATTTCACTGTTATCGTCACGCTTTTTTAACAACACAATCGGAGCCTCTGCCGATAAAAGCAGTTTCTTCTCCGCATCTTTTACCAAGCAATGCTTTTCGATTTCTTCCAAATCGGGCATCATTAGTGCAAAGGGTTTTCCCGGGCGTCTTTTGCGCAGGCGCAGTTTTGCAACGGTATCATAATTGGTTGCATCGCAAGCAAACTGAAATCCGCCCAATCCCTTAACGGCAAAAATATTACCCTCTAAAATCAGTTCCGCCGCCCTTTTTAAAATATTATCACAGTCGATTGCGATGCCTTTGCTGTCGGTAAGTTGGAGGTGTGGCCCGCAAACGGGGCAGGCATTAGGCTGCGCATGGAAACGACGGTTGAGCGGGTCATCGTATTCCGCTTGGCACCTGTCGCACATTTTAAAGGGCTGCATGGTGGTTAGCGGACGGTCGTAGGGGATATCTTTAATAATCGTAAACCTTGGCCCGCAGTTGGTGCAGTTGGTAAAAGGATAGAGGTATCTTCGATCCGAAGGGTCCAAAATTTCCGCCAGGCACTGATTACAAGTGGCAATATCGGCCGAAATCGGTTGGTAAGCCCCTTCCTCGGCTTTGCTTTCAATTATGCGGAACCCGGTATCATTGTTTACCGGAATGATTTCCGTACTTATTCCCTGTATGCGCGATACGGGCGGCGATTCATTTTTAAGGGCGTTCATAAAACTATCAACATTTGTTTGGCTGCCCTGAATTTCGATAGCGACATTCCCGGAGGTATTTTGTACCCAGCCGGATAGGCCGTATTTATGGGCAATACGATAGATAAACGGACGGAATCCAACACCTTGGACAATGCCGTTTACCTTAATATGCATACGTATTGATTTATTTTTCGAAAGATTACTCATAGCGGTTATCTTCATAATACATTAAAACGGTTGTTATAGCTAAAGCGGGTAAATAAAAGAGAGAAAGCTTTTCTAAAAAAGACAATGCCGACCGCAAAATAGCATAGCCGGCATTGACAATATGATCTATATTGGATGTAAGTTAATTCGTTTATTAAGCGAAAAGATATATCATAGCAGCTACGAAAATACCTAAAAGCCCGATGTTATAACCCCACGCCATAGCACTGACTCCGCCGCGTGGGTTGCTCCCGGTCCTACGTACACCAACAAAAAAGGTGATTACTGATATGAGCAGTATCGGTCCACCAATCATAAAAGCCAGTTCATACATAGTTAGTACTCCTTCTAATTATAATTCACACAGAGGTCTTTGATCATTGCTGCCGCTTTATCGACGGCCGGTTTTAATTCCGCTGAGAGCTCTGTGCCCCAGTTGATTGTCTGCGGACGGGTTACCACAAAAGTCACTTCCGGTTCTGTGTTACCCATCATCATCCACATATTTATTAACTCCAAGACTCCAACCTGATGGAAAGACACGATCGCTTTCCCCGGTTCTCTCGGCGGGTTTCCCGGTTCAAACACCTTCAGTTCTCCGGGGGGCAGTGGTATCATCATTATATCGACCACTATCAACCTATCAACGCCCTCTAAATCGTTTAAGAGGTTGAATCCGCCCACTCCGCCTTCCTCAAGGATTATATCCTCGGGCATTCCGATTTCTTTAAGGCGGCGGATAACATGGAGGCCAAACCCCTCGTCACCCATAACGATGTTGCCGATTCCCAGCACCAAAGTCTTTTTCCCCGCCTTAAAGTTATCAGTCATTTACTAAGTAATTCACCCTTTCTGTTCAGCAGATTTCACGGAATGAATCTGCTTGATATCTTCGGCATCGTTTGTGCGTGCCTGGCGAATATTAAGATAAAGGTGAATCATCAGTATAAAGACAAACACCCAGTTGATAATATAGTGCCAGATACGGGTATTAACAGCGCTGTCAAACCAAGCGATATTAAACCATACAAACGCATTCGGGAATAACATTGCGAGTCCCGAAAGAACTTGGAAAATAATAAATATGAACACTAAGAAGTAAGTTGCCATCTGTAAAGGATTATACTTCTTGGAAAGTGCGGGCTCTTTGCATAGGTGCAAGTAGTGCCCAACAACTTTAGGTAACAGTGCCAGGTCTTTAAAGGTCCATATAAAGGATTTCCAGTCTCTGTTTTTACCGATAAACATCATTATGAAACGAGTTAAACCGGCAACGGTCAATACGCCGGCGGCGAGGAAATGAACACCGCGTGCCAGCGACATCAGGAATCCCTGTCCGTCGATGAAGGGATAGTGGATGTAGAAGCCGGTTACAATTAAGATTAAAATTGACGACATTATCAAACCGTGTAACTTACTAAACAGCGGAGTGTGTCGTGCGCCCTGAGATTCTGTATTCGTCATTTTCACTACCCCCTAAACTACCTTAGTTACTCTGATGTTATTGCTTTCAGGATCGATAACGTGGACGGCACAAGCCATGCACGGGTCGAAAGAACGAATGATGCGAACGATATTAATCGGGTTGTTTACATCGGGTACGGGGCATCCGATAAGAGATGCTTCGTACGGCCCCTTAACCCCTCTTTCGTCACGAGGAGAACCGTTCCAAGTGCTGGGGACTACAATCTGGTAGTTCTTGTTGCGTCCGCCTTCAATTTTTACCCAATGGCCGAGCGCGCCTCTGGGGGCATCCCAGACACCGAACCCCTCTGCCTTGTCGGGAACCTTTTTATCGTTCATACCAACAATGGTTCCGGCGGTGGCAAGTTCGGTTAATCTGTCAAGCCATGCCGGAGCGGCTTCCGCAACATATTTGCTCTCAATAGCACGGCAGTAATGACGTCCGACTGCACCGGGTTGTGCACCGGATTCAACAAGAGCCATCATTTCGGGATATTTATTAACTAAACCCCTCGCCTGCGGGCCGACTTCCATCGGTTGACCTTTATAGCGCGGAGCCTTACAGAACGAATAAGCCCCTTCTTTGCGTGCGTCGAATGTGGTAACACCTTCGGTAGGATGCAGGCTATCAGGGCCGCCTCCCCAAGTATACTTAACCGATTCGGTTATCTTGTCGTAGTCAACGGTTTCAACAGGATTTAAAGCACCGCCGATAATTGCGCCACCTTTAAACATGTGGTTTCTGCCGCCGAACGGGCGATCGGCCGAGCTTAAGGAATCGGATTCGGGGAACATCGGGAAGCACAGATAGTTCTGTGTACCGCCGCCAAGCCCCATTGTAGCCAATGGGAGCAGAGGACCGGTTCCCACATATTCGACATCGGGGATATAAATATTCTTAACAAAATCAAGCTCTTCCATAAAGAGTCTCTTGAATTCTCTTAACTGATCCACTGACGGGGTTGCGGTGCATCCGCCGGGCATAATCGAGTTGGGGTGTGGTTGAATACCGGTGATAATGGAGCGCATTTTACTTGAACGAGCCTTAGCTTCAATAGCTTTGATGTAGTGTGATACCAAAGTAGTAACAATTTCGGGGTCGGTAACACAAAATTCATCCGGTTCGTAGCGCGGGGTAAACGGTGAAAGATCATTTTTGGATGCCAGATATCTGATTTTATCCCTGATTGCCAACAATCCTTCGTCGTTTCCGGCGTAATCGGCGACTGCCATAATATCAAGATAGTCAAGAGCTGACAGTACATAGAAATGAATGTAATGGTCGGTAATATATTGTGCTGACATGTAAAGGTTACGCAAAAGCCTGCCGGCTTCCGGAACATCTACATCAAAAGCATGGTCAAGACAATAAGCCGATGAAATGGCGTGAACACCTTCGCAAACACCGCAAATACGGCTGGTTATGTAGGGCGCATCGCGCGGATCCTTATCTTCCAAGAGTATCTCGACGCCACGCGCCATAGTGAGCGAAGACCACGCATCGGTAACAATTCCGTTTTCGACCTCAACCTCTATTTTGAGATGACCCTCAATACGAGTAATGGGGTCGATAATAATTCGTTGTGCCATTTAACTCTCATCCCCCTTCAGTTTAGTTATGATGGTATCTATACCGATACCGGCGGCGGCGATAGCGGCCACTGTGGCAAATACCGTATCGATATCCGCTTTTCCTACTCCGGGCAGAGTTACGTCGAATTGCCTATCGTAAAGCGGGCTGAATCTCTCATAGAAATCAGGCTCGCTACAACCGACACAAGGGGCGTTGGCTCCAATACAGTAATTTGTTTGCCCGTTCCATTTGCGTTTCCAACAATCCTGACGGGTCCAAGGTCCTTTGCATCCCTTGAGATAGAGACAATAGCCGTTCTGGCTCGGATCGCCAAAATCGGTTACAAAATGGCCGGCTTCAAACTGCCCGCGGCGTTCACAGTTGTCGTGCTGTAATTCACCGTAGAATGCAATGGGGCGTTCAAAGTTATCCAGCGGAGGGATAGTGCCGAATGTGAGGTAATGTACGATTACGGCTACGAGTCTTTCGGGGTGCATGGGGCAGCAAGGTAAGTTGATAACCGGTTTGTTGCCGGTAACATCATCAAATTCGTGATGTTTCTTTCTGTTGCGGTAGAGATATCCGACCGCATCAGTCGGGCCTGCCGAGTTGAGTCCGCCAAAGGTGGCACAAGCGCCGATCGGAATAACCGCTGCGGCTTTTGAGGCGCACTCTCTGACGATGTCTTTGAAGGTTCTGCCGCCGACTTGGCAGTACAATCCGTCTTCGGCCAGAGGAATTGAACCTTCAATAACCAGCAGGTAGCCTCCTTCTTTAATGGCATCGTTGAGTGCCTGTTCGGCATGATGTCCCGAAGCTGCCATGATGGTTTCGTGGTAGCGGAGTGAAATCGTATCCAGTATAAGCGATGCTGCGGTGGGCTCGATACTGTTTACGAACGATTCGCTACACCCGGTACATTCTTGCCCGTGAAGCCAGACCACTGAGGGTTTTTTGGTTCCGTCTTCAAGAGCTTTGACTACCCTGGGGGATAGCGCTTGGCTAAGCCCTAGGAGAGCCAGTGAGGCCGTGGCGACCTGTAGAAATTCTCGCCTCGTTGGTTTGGGTCTCAGAAGTGTATCCATTCTTACTCCTTTACGTGGAATTTATTGATTACTGCTTAGTAAAAATATACAACTCTTAACAATTTGAAAAACAAACCATTGGTTTGTTTTTCGTCTATCGAGCCTGTTTTTCCGTTGCTATCGGAAGTCCGCTTTCTAAGGCGTAAAACTTAGGCTCTTTCTATCTGTAAAACCTTTACCTTAAAGGTCACATTATGATAATTTTCTATCTGCAATTAACGGGCCCAAGGCAGAGAAAGTTTATTATATTGTAAAACTCCTGTCAATTTAGCACAAATATAAATAGATGTCAATATACAACCTACACCTTTGTAGTCCTTTTTATACAAGGCATATCCGCTGTTTGAGGCGCTCAAAAGATTCGCCTCTTTTATCGGTTTTGTGTTCGCGGAACCGGGTCTTTTTGGCTTTGGTGAAGGGGAAAATCCTGGCAATACCCAGAGGATGCTGTGAGGTAAGTATTTAATCATTTGCCTGCGGCGGGAGTAAATTGGGGATTCCGTTTGCGATGGGATAGTTTATATCGCAATCAGCGCAAAATAAAAAACCGATGGTAACCTCTTTTTCGGTTTGTTCTTCAGGCGAAAGTTTTAGCTTGTTTTTGCATAGCGGGCAGACAATAATATTTAATAGTTCCGGATTCATACCGAAATTATATCCGCTTGGGCCGATAAAAACAAGAAATTTTTAAAGCGTTGGCTCTATCCCGCGCAATCGCAAGGCGGTTATTTCTGGTTTTCCGGCAGTTTGTGCCAAATGTTTCCGATATCAAACCAATTGCCGTCCAAAATGTAGCCTTTAACGGAATCCTCTTTAATCAGATAACTTATAAAATTACCGAGGTTATCCCTTTTGACGCTATCGCAATAAGCACTAAGAAGCGGAATAATTCTTGCCGGAAAGATATAGCAGGCGGTTGAAACCAGCCCTGACTCGGGGTTTAGGGGTTTTTCGATTAGTTCGGTAACTTTTGTTCCGTCCATTTTGATAACACCGAATTGGCGCGCTTCGTTTGGGTTACCGATATCAGAAACGGCTATTAAGGTATTTGCGGTATCAAAGGCTGTTAAAAACCCGGTAAGCCCGCCGGTGAAATAATTATCCCCGGCAATAACCAATATGTCATCATTAATATCGTTTCCTTTAATCCAAAAGTCGAGCGAGCCGACGGCACCCAGCATTTGTTCTTCGTTATCAACCGGCTCAATCCATAACTCAACGTGTCTTTCCAGCTCTTTTTGCCACTGCTGAAATTGCGGGGCGAATTTACGGTTTACCGTAACGGATATCTCTATTTCATCGGGGATTTTTTCGATAATATGGCTGATAACGGGTTTGCCTTGATAGGGAAGTAAACCTTTGGCGATTTTTTGAGTCAGCGGATATAACCTGGTGCCGAATCCGCTGGCAAGAATTAAACATTTCATTTTTTAGGCCTTATTCTCTGCCAATTTAGTAAATTACGCTTATTTTAACAAATGTTCTACTATTTTTATACCTATCAAAAACAATTGTTTAGCTGTTTGGGTGACTTCCCTAAATGGCTTTGATTTTTGGGTCTTCCAATAACAATCAATATAAAAACAATTATCAACAGCGTATTGCGGCGTGCCATTAATAGTACTGGAAGGCTTTCAAAGTACTCGAACTCGATGTAGTTAAAGGGGAAAATATATATTGTGAAGATTCCGGCTACTACAAGCATTGTTATTATTAGATTTTGATAGCGGATATTTAGAAGCGGTATTAAGGGGCAGAACCAAGCCATATACTGGGCGGAAAACACCTTGTTGAAGAGAAGAAAAGCCAGTACAGCAATCGTGACATAACGAATAAGCAGGCTAATCTCGTATATCTGTCGCTTGTCTTTGTTTAATTTAATAGGTTGTTTACGGAGTTGGTAAATAAACAAAGCGTATACTGCTATTAATACAGAGCCCATAATGTAGAAGGAGGCATTTGCTAAATTATCCGATAAAGCGGATGTAATATTAAATGATCCGAAGTTAAAGTCATAGCGGACACTTGTCCAACCAAAGTGTTGTCCCAGAATAACAAAAGAGCCGTAAGTACTTTCGGCGTGCAGACCCCTGTCTAAATGGTATAAAAAAAGAGAGCTCAGAGAACCAGCATCAACAATCAGCCATGGGATAAATGTCAGTAAAGCCACCCCCGCAAAAACGGCGGCACCCTTAAAAAGTTGGGCATACTGTTTTTTCATTAACAGCCAAACAGCAAAAATCGGGGCGACAACAATCGGGAAAATTTTAGCGACCACCCCCAATGCCAACACCCCCCAAGCAGTCTTGTTTTTCCCTGCTATAAAAGCGGCAACGGCAGCCAAAACCATAACGGCAGGCGCCAAATCATAGCGTTGGATTACTATCGGGCCTGCGGCAACGGCAATTAAAAGGGTATATGAAAAAAGGGCTCTGACTTTTGACAGATTGATTCTTTGGGCTATGAAAATAATTAGAAAGATTGCCAGTAAATCGAAAAGGAGCATTTCGGTCGTAAAGGCAACATAGTATGACGGCAGTGTGCGGAAAAATAGACCGGGGATTACAAAAAGGAGCAGCGCCACCGGTGGGTATTCACAATCGAAATCAACATACGGCATGTTGCCGCTCATTATTTGAAGCGCAATGTTTTTTTCGATGGCTCCGGGGGTGGGGGCGTAATAATCGTCAAAAAAGTAGGACCAATACAGAAAAACACCTAAAAAAAGTACAATATGAACAACGACCCAGAAAGGTGTTTTTTGAGGGAGTTTGCTTAGTTCGCCGTATATTTTTTTGTAAGTATCACAGATTCTCGGCATAAAAGCACCACCGGCCGGATATTGTAATTCTTTGCCTTACCGTATTGTAACACATGTAACGGGGCATTGTATTAAGTATAACGAAGCAATTTTTAAAAAGTTAGTAATATTTTGCATATATTATGCAAATGCTCGCATAACGCAGTTTAAAATGGCGGTTCCAAAACAATAATTCCGATACCAAAAAATATAATATCAAGGATAAATACAATGATTCCCAGGGCTATTCCCAAGATTGATAAAACTTTATTGATATGCCCTCGATTCTTTTTTATGCCGATGGCTCCGATTATTGAACCAAAAACAGGGATGCTGAAGGTGCCCAGCAGGTTCATTGTTGTCCATTGGATTGCAAATAAACCGCACAGCATTCCCAAAATTGCAAATATGATGGATATTATTCCCGAGATTTTGATTAATACTGTATTTTGCAGTAAGAAAGAAATAATAATAGCAATGCCGAGCAAGTGCATAACATAAGCTAACGGTGTAAAGATATTGTTATCAGGTATTACCGATGGGGTGAATGCATTATCGACATATCCTTCGGTTAAATTAACGTAACATGAGTAAAATCTGTCTTCAAGTTCAAACCTGACATTCCCCATAAAGTACAGTTTCCCTTCCTTGTAAAGGGTGCCGTCCGCGCTTGTTGCATCGATTAGGCCATATCCCCAATGTATTCCAAATTTAACAGGGTGTGCTCCCTGTTCTATAAAGTTTTGGATACCGGAGTCGGTAGCGGCGATGTCGATAATTGCTTGTTTTGTATGGTCATCAAGTTCTATTTCGTATAAACGGACAACTTCCTCCGTTTCTATATTTACTTCCGATATCAATATGTAATCGTCATCGCCAACCAAAACCACAAACATATGCCCCCGGTCGTCTGCTTTGCCGATTGCATATTTGCTAACGGTTGTAATTTCTTTTTCATTAATTATATTTTGTACGGCGGGGGCATTTAGGGAAATATCAGCCGCTAACGCTTTGTAGTCCTGTTGTAGGAATGTCGGTACGGTAAATAAAAGCCCAAGGCTTAATAATAATGATAAGCCGATAATAGTTGTTGCTCTCAATGTCAGCCGTATATTTTTGGTGGGAAATATGCTATCAATTAATTTTCTGATTGTGTCAGCGATGCCTTGTTTGGATTTTTTGTTTTCCTCTCTTATTATCCGCTGTTGTAGCGCGCTCCACGAATTTGAGGGCGGATTATTTTCATTTGTTATGGCTATCGAGGTATTGTGAAGCTTCAAGATAAATTCGGACGCTAAAGTCATTTCATTAGAACAACTTTGGCAAGCGGATAGATGTTCTGTAATCTCCGCTCGCTCTTTGTCATCCACTTCACCGTCTATAAAGGCCGGAATCAGCTTTTTAACATCGTTACATTTCATTACGGCGGCCCCTTGTTTGCATTTGCTTGCGTAAAAATTTTGATGCGGTATAAATCCGCGACTTTACCGTTCCTAAGGGAATTTCCAGTATTTCAGCGATTTCATGATAGGAAAGGTCATTAAAATATCTTAAAACCAATACATGTTTATGCTTATTAGCCATCTTGCTTAGCTCTTTTACTAATTTCTCGTATTCCATTTTATTAATTAAAGCCTCTTCAAGAGGGTTATTTGTTACAGAGTCGGCAAAAGAGAGCAAGTTTTCATCCAGCGGCAACGAATCGAGTCGTTTTTTACGATAATTGCTTATACATTGATTCAGGGTTATTCGGTATAGCCATGTAACAAATTTTCCTTTTTGCGGGTTAAAATCGTTTCGAGAACGCCAAACTTTAATAAATACCTCTTGCAGAACGTCTTCTGCTTCCGCTTTATTTCCGGTAATAAGGACAGCGTTCTTAAACACCATTCCTTTAAACTCAAGGAAAAGCGCTTCAAATGCCTTTATATCTCCTGTCTGCCACTTCTCGACGGCTTTTTTCATACCTTACTTAATATCTTTGCCTAAATCGTTGAACTTTCAATATAATAACCCAATGTTATTTGAATAAGCTATTCCCCTGTGCTGATATTATATCCCCCATTTTGGTCTACGGTTATATCAATCCAAGGTTTTGTAATGGATATAACCCGTCCGCCCAGCGATAAGCAAAATTCACTCCGGTTCACACTTTTGAAGAAAATGTTTCCGACACCGCCTGATTCGCTTTCGCTTAAAGCATCGTGTTGGTACCCCCAATAGGTATTACCCCAAGAATGACGGTCATATATTTCCGTTATTATGACGTTATCGTAACCCCATTCTAATTGCATACAATATTCAAATAATGTTCCGCCTAAGGGTCCTTTATATGTTGTCATTTGGTATACGGTTTTTTGCCCCCGCGCTTTACTTACGGTTGTAATACTTTCGCATTTAACAGGTGTTAGCATTTCAATTAAGGCTTCTTGTTTTTCCGTTGTCAGCCCCGTAAAAAAGTTGTCGACATCATCGGCTTTTGTAAACTCATTCCAAAGCGCCTGATTAAATGCACGGGTTCCATCCTCGACATATTTATTCTCCGATGAAGCTGAAAAAACGTTGCCGCCAATCATCAATGTTCCGCTAATAACAAGAATAAGAACTAAAATTATACTAAACCCTTTTTTCATAAAACCCTCCTTTACCGGGGATCATTTATTGGTTTTTATAAACTGTTCTCCTTCTACCAATACTATACGCAGACTGCGTCAATAAAGTTCATTTCCGATTTATAAATAAATCTGATTTTTATTCAAAAATTTACAATTTTAAAACGCTTTTTACGTACTGTTTGAATTTGACCGACGTTAAGTAAAATTGTTATAATTAAACCTGAATTTTTCCCAAAATCCCCCCCTCCGGAGCTATTTTACATGTTAGCAGAACTGAAAACCGCAACCCTGGAAGCCCTCGGGTCTATTCTCCCGTTAGTTGCCGTCATTTCAATCCTGCAATTTACCGTTTTACATATTCCCACCAATCTTTTCATTAATTTCCTTATCGGTGCCGCAATGGCTATTGTGGGGGTGACCCTCTTTTTGGCCGGTGTCAGGATGGGTATCTTGCCGATGGGCAGGGATGTCGGTGCCGAATTGCCGCAGCATCAATCAGTGATATTGGTTGTTATCGTCGCTATAGTTTTCGGGTTTGTGGTTACTGTTACCGAACCGGGCGTAACGGTTTTAAGCACGATGTTTACCGATTTGGGCGGAGGCGGCGGGTCTGCAATGGTGATTGTTATCGCAGCCGGTATGGCGGTTCTTTTTACTGCGGCTTTAATACGCATTATTTTTGGAACTTCAATCAGAATTCTGATGGTTGCGGCTTACGGGATTGCCGTGGTTTTAGCACTCTTTGCTCCTCCGGAATTTGTCGGGGTAGCTTTTGACGCCGGGTCGGCGGCCGCCGGTTCTTTTACCGTTCCCATGTTTTTGGCTTTGGGGTTAGGTTTTGTTTCGGTTATGGCACGTAGGTCGCCGCTATCGGATGGTTTCGGGCTTGTTGGGCTTGCCTGTGCCGGTCCGATAATCGGTGTTTTATTATTGGGGGTGCTCCTTTGATTCCGGCCCCCTTTAGCGGACTTTTAAGTGTCTTCGGCAATGTCGCTCTGCCCGTGCTTTTGCTTGTGGCGTTCTTTTTGGTATTTCAATTTGTATTCCTGAAAAGACCGCTAAGACAAGTATTCCTCCTTTTACGCGGTGTATTAATCGCATATATCGGATTGGTTCTTTTCTTACAAGGAATAGATGTCGCCTTTATGCCGATGGGTGGTATAATCGGAGAGACATTAGGCGGTTTTGCGAGCCCATGGGCTTTGATTGCGGTTGGTTTTGTACTTGGCTTTTTGGTGACGTTTGCCGAGCCTCAAGTGCGAATTTTATCCCAGCAGATTGAAAAGGCCTCAAGTGGTTTTGTAAGGGCGCCTCTGATATTGTATACGCTATGTATCGGTGTCGGGCTTTTTGCGGGGCTGGCAATGGCGAGGACCCTTTTCGGGGTTCCTTTACTGTATATTTTAATACCGGGATATATGATTGCATTTTTACTGCTCATATTCTCCGATAAAAACTTTGTGGCAATTGCCTTTGATTCGGGAAGTGTTGCAACCGGCCCGTTAACCGTTGCATTAATTGTTTCAATCGCTACGGGGGCGGCTGCGGTAACCGAAGGGAGCAGCGTCCTGGTTGACGGATTCGGAACTATTGGTATAATTACTCTGGCGCCGATTATTTCGATACAACTGTTAAGCTTGCTTTATCGTATGAAACCGCCGCAAGGAGAAAAAAATGGGTGAAGTATCAAAAAGTTTAATCATAACTGTACTTAAAAAGGGTCTTGGAGACGATGCAGTCGATGCTTCAATGAGAGCCGGGGCCGAAGGGGCGACCGTAATGTACGGGCGCGGTGTCGGGGTGCATGAGAAAAAGAAAATTATGGGGATTGCTTTAGAGCCGGAAAAAGAGATCGTTTTTTCGGTGGTTGATTCCGAAAAAGTTTGCTGCGTAATGAAAGAAATTATTGCCTCTACCGATCTTGAAAAACCGGGTGTGGGGATTTCTTTTTCGGTGTCGATTGATAAGGTTTGCGGGATTGCGCATATACTGCCTGAGGCCGACGAGGTTGAAGCGGAAATTGAGAACGAAGCAAAACCCCTGCCGGAAACGGAAATTGTAAGAAAAGATGCTGACAATCCGCCTCCGCCCGTGTCGCAACAAGAAGAAAACCCTTAATCAATCCTGTTCTTCTAAATACCTGAAAATAAGCAAGGGCATTTTTGGCCGTATTGACACGGGTTATTATTGCCTTTATAATCTTTGTGGAATTGGGAAATAAAATGAAAATTAAATCTGATAAAGAACCCGATCAACGAGAGAATAGATATGTTTGCGTTCAATGGGTAATGCCGGGAGTTGTCTTAGAATAAGGTAACCTCGGTTTTGTGGTGTTTACAAACCCCACGTCCCATCGGGCGTGGGGTCTTTTTATTCGGATAATCAGGAAGAGGCTGCCGATGGAAGAAATGAAAGTAGAAGCCTTTAAAGCGTTACTGGCGGAGAAGAACTTCAAGGTTTTGCGCGAAAAACTGTTGGAGACCGAGCCGAGTAATATTGCCGAATTACTTGATAATATCCCTGATGATATTGCCGTAATTGTTTTTCGTTTGCTCCCGAAACCGCTGGCAGTCGATGTTTTTGATTATATGGACGGCTCACTGCAAAACCGCTTGCTCGGCTGTTTTTCGGACCAAGCGGCGCGTACCTTCCTTGAATCGCTGCCGCCTGACGATCGTATCGAACTTTTGGATGAAGTTCCGGCAAACGTTGCCCGCAGGCTTTTACAAATACTTTCTCCCGAGCAGAAGCGTCTAACCCTCTATCTGTTAGGATACGAAGAAGGCACTGCCGGCCGTGAAATGACCCCTTATTTTGTTGATTTGCACGCCTACATGACTGTATCGCAGGCAATGGAAAGAATCCGCAAACTGGCAATCAATCGCGAAACGGTTTACGTTTGTTACGTAATGGACCGTGCCCGCCATCTAATCGGCACCGTTTCTTTGCGCGACCTTGTGGTTGCCGATCCCGAGGCACGCATTTCGGATATTATGACACCGAATCCCGAATTTGTGTTTACCCATACCGACCGGGAAGAAGTGGTTAAGATTCTGCGCGAACGTGAGCTTATTGCTGTTCCCGTGGTGGATAACGAGGAGCGGTTGGTAGGTATTATTACTTACGACGATGTTGTCGATATTATTGAAGAAGAAACAACCGAAGATATTTATCGTTTCGGCGCTGTTTCGGTTACCGAAAAGAGCTATTTTACCAGCCGTATACTGGACGTGGTCAGAAGCCGTGCGGTGTGGCTGCTGCTGCTGATTTTCGTTAACATGGTAACCGGCTCCATTATTGCGGGGCAGGAGGCCCTTTTAGGCGAAATAGTTATCCTGGCGGCGTTTATTCCTTTACTGATTGGAACCGGCGGTAACGTTGGTTCGCAATCGGCAACCGTTGTGATTCGCGGTTTGGCAACCGGTGAGGTCAACCCTAAAAAGGCGGTGGGGATTGTAATCCGAGAATCAATTGTGGGGATTGTTTTAGGTATCTTCCTCGGTATATTGGTGCTTGGAATGGCTTATTTCTTGGGGCGCAATCTGATGGTTGCGGTGGTTGTTTCGGTAACCCTGATTGCTATTGCGCTGATGGCAACCGTTGTCGGCGGTTCACTGCCTTTTATTTTCCGAACGCTTAAGCTCGATCCGGCATTGGTTTCCGCTCCCTTTATTACGACAATAATGGATATTTTCGGTGTTCTGCTTTATTTCCTGGTGGCACACCTTATACTTGCAATCTAGAAATTAACTCTTTTTGTTGGCACAGTAGTATTCGATCGCCTCGGTAAAGAATTGGGGGAAATCCTCACCGAATTTACGGAAAAATTGGGCAAAATCGGGGTGATTGCTGTAGGCTTGCCCCAGCCCGAGGACGGCTTCGTCCGAATAGTGTGCAAAGTTTTCCAACCAAATTCTCCATTCGGCTACCAGCTCTTGCACTTCTTGGCTGGCGTGTCCTTTCGACATATTCTCCCTAATAGCCATAAAGATGGCCCCGCCCTTTTCCTGTAATGCCTTAAATTTCTCTTTACCCATATTCATAACCCGCGTTTCACTGTCTTTTAGGGTTTCCTCCCCCCAGCGTTCGCGCACTTCCTGTCTGTATCTTTCGATTTGCTCGTCGCTAAAGCCTTCGTAATATTCTTTAATCGGCATATCCCGTTCTCCTTTTAAGGTTTCGATTGTTTTTTCGATTGTGGCTATCATTTTGTTGGTGCGTTCCGCTTTTTTGAGAAGCAGTATCTTTTGCGATTGCAGTGCTTCAATCGGATTAAAATTGGGGTCTGCCAGAATTCTTTTAATTTCATTTAGCTTAAAACCCAGTTCGCGGAAAAACATAATTTGTTGCAGGCGGATTACCGCTTCGTCATCATAATATCTGTAATCGTTAATATCGCGAGACCTTGGTTTTAAAAGCCCCAATTTATCATAGTAGTGCAGTGTGCGCACACTGATTCCGGCAATATCAGCCAGTTTTTTAACCGTGTAACCCATAATGCTTTAATAATAAACTATTACGTAACGTTATAGTCAAGAGGGGGGCTGATACTGTATTTAAAAAATTGACATGTTTTGGCATTACTGCGTGATATAATCACTTTAGCATAACCAAATAATCATAAAGGAGGATGATTATGTTTGACGATCTAAAGATACGTCTTAATGTCGGGATGTGTTGTTTTTATTGCAATAAATCGGTACAGCCGTGCGGACATTTCATACTTCTTAACAGAGAAAAAAGAACCAGATGTGCAGGCGGTGAAGATAAAAGATTCGGGGGTATGGCCACCTATCAGATGTGTATATCCTGTGCCAAGCAACCGATTGAAAATCACAAAATGTTCCGCGATCAACCTGTGCATTTACAACAAATTGAGAAGGACGGTCTCTTTGCTTATTTGAAGGAACTGCGAGAGACCGGAGCGATAACTCAGGATAGGGAACTAGAAGAGAAAGAGTGTAGCTTCTGCGGGGTTTTGGTTGAGGATGGCATGTCTTATATCGAACTCGAAATTCACGAAGAAATCAACTATTATCGT
The DNA here is from genome assembly GCA_041656115.1 of Dehalococcoidales bacterium. Classification (NCBI taxonomy): domain Bacteria; kingdom Bacillati; phylum Chloroflexota; class Dehalococcoidia; order Dehalococcoidales; species Dehalococcoidales bacterium. Next base: position 83,320 of record JBBAED010000001.1, read on the forward strand.
ACCGAGGTAGTCCCGGGAACAAGGTGGATTTTGGGAATGGCGTGCGAACAATGCACCGAAAATCTCCTGTTGTGGGTTTAATCGGCGATTATTAGCCTAACTTACTTGTCTAATCTATGGGTTCTGCGTCGCATTGCACTGTCTTTAAGGCGGCGTAGTGTGAGGGAAGTTAATCTTAGAGAACTCTTTTTATTTCTTTGATGTATTCTCCGATTCGCGCTCTTCGGCTTTAACCCTCGGCTTGAGGTTAATCTCTAATTCGGCATCCAATGCGTCCGCTATTTTTTTAATCGTCGATAGTGACGGGAGTGCTCCGCCACTCTCTACCCTCGCAATACTTTCTTGCTTGGTATTTAATAAAGCTGCTAATTGTTCTTGGGTTAGCCCTTTTGCCAGCCGTAATTTAATCAGGGTTGTAGCCAGCTTGTATTGCGGTTCTAAATTCTCAAATTCTTTTCTGAAATTGGGGTCTTCCAGTAGTCTTTTTTTGTGTTCTTTCCAGTTCATTCCTTTTTCCTCTCCTAGCCAAATAGTCGGTGCGTCTTGCTGCGGCTATTTCCAACTCCGTTATCGGAACTGAGCTTGTTTTCTTGCTAAATCCGTGTAACAAAATAAACTTTTGCTTAAAATGCAAGAAATAGATGATTCGATACCGGTTTCGACCCTGTCTAATTCTTAATTCCCAAAGTTTATCTCCCAAATATCTGGCATAAGGCATCCCAAGGTCAATACCGAATTGCTCAAGCAAGTCTAACGTTCGAGCGATTTGAGCTTTGGATTTTGTGTCCTTCGAATCAATGGAACCCTCAACCGGTCGCTTACCGGACGGCGATTCATAGTATTCAATATCCCACACAGTGGCATTATAACAATATTGTTATAATATAGCAATAGGATGGTTTGAGAGGCTGATAGAGTTCGCTAAAGAAAAGTAAATAAGAAAGTGGACCCGAGGGGGTTCGAACCCCTTACCTCCTGAATGCAAATCAGGCGTTCTCCCAACTGAACTACGGGCCCAAGCAGAGGAAATAACAACAACCGTTATTATATCAATGAATGGTGGTTTTTAGCAATTTACAGAGGCTAACAGCAAAACTGCTATTGGGCGAGCAGTCTTTTAATCTCAAGCATTGCGTCAATTGCGGCAAAGTCGCCCTCTGTGATACACTGCTCTGCCTTTTTAAAGTCGGTAAAACTAATCCCCGTTAGGCGCGGTTCGATAACAATATCGGCCCTTTCAAGGCTGGCAGTGGTTGTTTGCGAGTTAATTATCCCCATATGGTTCATCATAATCGTATACATATTCGGTTTTTTTGTTTTACCTTTGTTATCGCTCGGTGCTTCATCTATTGTAACTCGCTTGTTTACATTGGGCATACGCGGCGAGACACTAACGGCGATAACTATATCGGCACCCATATCTCTGACCAAATCAACCGGAACCTGATCCACCAATCCGCCGTCAACCAAGAAACGGCCGTTGCGTTCACAGGCGGCAAATACAATCGGGACGGCAATGCTCGCCCTGACTCCCTCAATTACCGGCCCCTTATCAATAACAACTTCTTCGCCGCTTAAAATGTCGGTGGCGGTGCAAGTAAACGGCATTTTCAACTCGGAGAAGTCAATATCACCGATATAACTCTGTAACATTGCCATAAGTTTTTTGCCGCCGATAAAACCGGTTTTGGGCAGCCCGACATCAATTAGTTTCCATCTTTTCAAAAGATCAATATCCAAAACCTCTCTTTTGATTTCGGCGGCGCTCATCCCTTTGGCAAACAGCGCCCCGACAATCGCTCCGGCGCTCGTGCCGGCAATTATATCAATCGGGATATTTTCTTTTTCCAGCCTTTCCAATACCCCGATATGGGCCATTCCCCGCGCCGCCCCGCCCCCTAAGGCAATCCCTACTTTCTTCTTTTTCATACTGCTTTGTTCTTCCTACCAGAGATCTTCAATATCTTGTTGCGCTTGTTCGAAATCGTCGGCCTTGGCTCCAAATTCCTTGTACGATCCCGCACTGCCGTATTCGCGCGGCCGGAAAGCGACCGGCATTGGAACGGAATGCCCGAAAATAAGGGCCTGCTGTTTTGCGGAAAGCTTTGCCAGCACCGATTTTAACTCGCTTTTACCGGATACGCCCGATAAAACGCTATCCATATCGCGTTCGTTATCCAAAAGGCACGTGATTTTAGTTCCCAGCTGCGACATAATTTCTTCATCAATACCGCTGGGGCGTTGGTCGATAACCAGCAGGGTAACGTTATATTTGCGCATTTCGCGGGCAATCGTTCCGAAAATAGTTTTGTTAGCAATTTCACGGTTTAGGAATTTATGAGCCTCCTCAATCGTAATTACAAGCGGGATCGGCGGCTCGCTTAAACCGCTGAGGCTTTTTTCGGTTTTATCGCGGTAGTGTGAATAAATGCGCCTGGTTAAAAGGTTGGCAACCAGGATATAAGCGGTAATATCGGTATAACGCCCAAACTCCAAAACAACGTTTAAGCCGCGGCTGAGGTCTTCAATTATGCGGTTTACGGTTTTCTGTTCGGTCCGTTCCTGCATAAACGGTAAACGTTTAATCATATTGAGCCCTCTTTGCAGGTTTTGGAAGGTGCTTTCGTGGATATTTAACGAGTTTAATAACTCTTTGGTGCCTTCCGAATCGGACATTTGGGTTGTTTTTAAAAACCACTCGCTGCCGAATTTGCGTCTCATCTGGTAAATGGCTTCCACCGCCGGTTCGGTTAAGTTCAGGGTTTCGCGCAGAAGCGACATATCTTCCGGCTCGATTTCGTTATAGCCGATTCTAACGACATGGTCGGTACTGACTCCGCGTTTGCGTGAGTTTTCTTCGTCCAGTGTAAAAACGGCAACTTTAGAAGGGAAGAGCTGTTTTAAGGCCTTAACTTCACGCGTTTTTTCACTGGTACCCGCCCATCCGTATTCGCTGTGCATATCAAAAACTAAATTCACACTGGCGCTTTTTTGCAGCATTCCGATTAGCAATATTCTGGTTAGGAAGGTTTTGCCGGTGCCGCTTTTACCGAAAATACCGTTGGAACGCTTTACAAGTTCGGGCAGGTTAATACAGAGCTTTGTTTCCATATCAAGCGGGTTGCCGATATAAAAACGCTCCTTATCTTCTTTACCGAAAACAAGTTCGATATCGCTGTCTTGAGCCAGTTGTACCGTTGAGTAATGGCTGGGGATTGTTTTAACGGGTTGCGGCCCGTCTGTAATGCTTAAGGTGTCTCCGCCGATTGTTAAATAGGGCATTACCTCTAAGGTACCGAAAGTGCCGGTGCCGCATAGCACTTCGCTAATAAAAGAATCGTGGGTATCGGGCGGGGTTTGGGTTAAACTTAAATCGGTTACGCCCAATATTACCTCAGTAATCATTCCAAAGAAGCGCCGTTTACGTCCTTCGATGGTGACATAACGCCCGACAACCATATCTTCAACCGAGGTATCGGCATCAAGGCGCACTTCAACCCCTTTGTTAGTGGAGCCGGATACAACAATTCCCATTCTTTTATCTTCTGTGCTCATTGCTTGATCCTTTCGAGGATTGTCCGAAGGCGGTTAAAATCATTGCTTAAACCGGTGGCGAGGTGCTTACCGGCGGCTACCAAAAATGCGTGCTTATCTTCTTGTACCGCGCTCATTTGCCTTAAGCAGGCGGCAATCAGTTCTTCGTGTGCCAAAGTAATGTTACTGTTAAGCAGGGTATTTAAGAATTCAAACGAACGGCTGAATTCCAGTATATCCGCAGGAGGGGAGAGATAAACAAAACTATGAATGGCAACGGGCTGCTCGGGCAAATAGCGCCATATTTTAGCGTCTTTTTTAAAGCCTACCGCCAACGCCTGAAATTCACTTTTAAGGAGCTTGGCGATTTGAGGGTTGGCATTATAAAGCGCTTCTTCGCTCGTTTCGTTTTTACCCCTTGCCAACGGTTTTCGGCCCGGTTCAATTGCCTCGGTAGCGGCATTAAAAACGATTCCGTAAACTCGGTTATCTCCGCTTTGGGTTTCTACCAGCGCCCCAAGGGGCGGAAAATCATCAAGCTCATAGCATTGAGCGGCAAATCCAAGCGTGGAAGATTGAATTACCTCTCCGATTCTTTGTGTTTCTTCTTTATTCATATCAAATCCCTTTTGCCTTATTTCATCGGAAGTCTGACACCGAGCCATTTACTCTCCAGTAAAAACCAGAGCACTTCAACAATGAGGGCAACAAGAAACCAAGCGGGCATTTTAAATCTCCTTTACTCGATAGCGGCTTAGGTTACTCATATTATATTACTAATGAGACGGTTAATGCCAAGTTTAAAGAGAAATTTATCCCTTTTTAAACGTTTTACACCGGTTGGCTTCGGTTTAGTTTCTTAATCCGATATCCCAAAAGCAGTAAACCGCCGGCAATAAGCTGCGGCATCCCGGTTATTAACCATAGAGAGATTTGTCCGTTATTCAGATAATAGAAGGCGTGCACCATAAAAGCCAAAGCAACAACAACAAGCAGAATGCCGGCGTATTTTGCTTTCCAATAGGAGAGAACATAGCCGATAATGGCAAGGGCTGCCAATAAAATAAGCTGTGTTGAGGCGGATTCGCTTGATGTAATCTCTCTTGCCGCACCTTCGCTAAATAACATCACAATAAAAAATACGGCGGCAAAAAACGAAATGAACCTTCCGATATGTATGAGGGTGTTACCGAGTTTTCTACCTTCGTTAGCCTTTTTCTTTTCTATATCCATTTTGTCCTCTTACTGAAACTCTTAGCCGAGCCACTGATTTCGATATTCTTTTCGGAAAGCGATGCTTCCACCAGGGTTTGCAGATTTTGGCGGTCGGAAGCGGTGACCACCGCCTGCTCATGGGCTTCCGAGAGTGCTACCGGATACCCCTGCCCTTTGCGGCATTGGTCAAGAATTAGGGCGTGGGTCAGGCCGAGCAGTTTTTCGTTTTCGGCAATCCATGCCGGTATTTCAATCCGGGCAATCTCATCATCTGTTTTCAGATAGTAAAAGTGGATGCGGTGTTTGCCGTAGCGTTCCTGAATTTGAGAGCGGCTTATAAACAGTGCCGACCTTTCACCGTTTTCTAACAGATTTATAAATAAATCCTTATCAAGCACGCCGTCCACTGTATTGCAGGGATAAGTGTCGTTTGGATTTTCACGTCGGCATTTATCGCAATTTACGGGGTCGTAAGGGCAAACGGCGATGCGGATTGTGCCCAATACGTCCGCAGAGCGCGGGTAGCTGATATAACTTGCCAGCGCAATCTCTTTATCTGCGCTTATTTTTCGGATATCTTCCAAGCATTTAAGAAAACCGTTTTCCAAAAACTCGTTTACCGCAAATTCGGGGATGTCTTTACTCATTAGGTTCCAGCGAATCAGCGTTCCGTCGGCCAGAAGCAAAACGGGGATTTCCTCCTGAATTGAGCTTCCCAGTTGAGTTAAGTGTTTAAGTTCTTCGATATCGCGTTTAATCCCCAGTAAACTGCCCTCAATCGGAATCTCGCGGCCGCCGCTCTCCGGTGATGTCATTACCAGTTCGCTTTGATCGAAATACAATCGGGGGTTACTCTCCAAATCGGCATCGGCATTTTCCCCGTATTTAAGGATAATACTGCCGATATTAATCAAAAAATAGCGTGCCGAATAATGGCGGTCAATATCAATTTGTGAACCGTCGGCGGCAATAACGCCGAAGTTTTGCGGGGGATTTTGCGCGGTGTACTTATTATACAGGGTTTCTACCGGTTCGGCGGGCATCCAACTGATTTTCCCAGCCTCGATTTTGTTTTTTAAATCGTTAATATTTAATGAGCTGTCACAAAGCACCGACATTGCCTTGGCGAGCCGTTTTTGCCGTTCGGCAGCGCCGGTATCGATGTATTCGGTCATCTTTTCTACTTGTGAGGCAATCTTATTTAAGTCCAGCGACATTAATGCTCCTCAATATTTACAATTCTTTCTTAGTATAGTTTATTGGCTTAAACCTCTCAAGCGTTACGATTCACGGGCCGCTAAAAATCTTTGATATCCGCGGCGTAACAGGTTTTCTAGTAATGATTGTATCTAACGATTTCTTCTATGGGTTTACGGTGTTTGGTTGGTGCGCTGTCGTTGGGATAGCCGATAGGGATTAAAACAAGGGGTTCGATATGTGCCGGCAGTTTTAGCATTTCGCGTACTGCGCTTACATCAAATGCCCCGACCCAGCACGTCCCCAGCCCTAAATCGGCAGCGGCAAGAATTAAGTGGTCAACGGCAATTGCCAAGTCAATAAACGAATAGTTCGTTCCGTCTCTGCGAACCCAGCTTTCAGATGGTATTGCACAGGCGCAAATAATAACGGGGGCCTCGCTAAGCCATAATCCATGGTAAACACGTTTTAGTTCTTCTTCTTTGCCTTGGGGTTCAAAAACAATAAACAGAAACGGCTGACGGTTGCAGGCGGTGGGAGCGATTCGCGCCGCTTCGAGGATTATCTCCAGTTTTTCCTCTTCGACCGGAATCGGTTTATAAGATCGAACGCTGTATCTCTTTTTAATAACTTCCGCAAATTCCATTTTCGCCTCCCGTTAACCAATCCAACACTTGCTATTATAACAAACGTCGGATGAAAAGAGATATCTTCCCATAAATGTTATAATGCAAAAATCATATTATTGGGTTTGGTTTAATTGATGTTTGCGTTGCTGTTGACCGTAGTCGGCACTTCTCTTTCCGGGGTGATTGCTCCGGGGCCGATGTTTGCGGTTACAATTACCAAAAGCTTTAAATCTCCTTGGGCGGGGACTCTAATGGCGCTTGGGCATGCGGTGGTCGAGGTTCCCCTGATAATTTTACTCTACTTTGGCCTTTCCCATTTTTTTGAAAATACGGTAGTCCAGTTTGTTTTCAGTATCCTTGGCGGCGGGGTCTTGATATGGCTGGCAATCGGGCTTCTAAAAACCCCAAATGAAATCAAAGACGGCGGCAGGGATATCCGTTACGGGGCCTTTACGGCGGGGATTATTATGACCGGCCTTAATCCCTTTTTTATAATGTGGTGGGTAACCGTCGGTGTTTTGCTACTTATTAAGTTTATGGCGTATTGGGAGATAGTTGCCGTTGGTCTTACGGTATTTATTATCGCCCATTGGTTTTGCGATCTTATCTGGCTTTCTTTTGTTTCGGCGGTGGTTTACAAAACCCATAATATGTGGGGGGCGACCGTTCAGGCATTGGTGTTTATTGTGGCGGGGCTACTGATGGTTGGGTTTGGAGGGTGGTTTATTATCTCCGGTTTCCGGCTCTTATTTTAACCTTTAATTGTTATCTGTTTTGGGGGTTACGCACCATTCGCACTCCGTATCACACGGCTCAATATGAATAACGGCATTTATATTCTGCAGTTTTTCTTTTAAGCTGTTTTCCAAAAGGTCGCATACGTCATGCGCTTCTTCAACGTTAAGCGTACGGTGCATTACCAAATGCAAATCAATAAAGCGGCGGTTGCCCGATTTACGCGTGCGTAAGGCGTGGAAGCCGACAATCAGGTGTTTATTTTCTTCAAGCACTGATTTGATAATATCAATCTCATCTTTCGGCAGGGCGGCATCCATTATGCCGGGGAAGGATTCTTTAAAGGTCGTAATTGCGGTCTTTAGGATTAACAGCGCTACCAATAACGCAACGATTGAATCCATGATTGTTAATTTCGTGATAAGTACAAGTAAAAGCCCGACAAGTACAGCGATTGAACTGTAAACATCGACCATCATTTCGCGAGCGGTAGCTTCAAGTGCCAACGATTCGTGTTTGCGCGCCACTTTAAGCGCATATCCGGCAAACACAAAGTTGATAATAACGGCGGCGGCGGTTACATAGATGCCAACCGCAACCATTTCGATTTCTCCGCCGGAAATCATGCGGTCAATCGCCTGATAGGCAATTAAGCCTGCGGCGGCAAAAATAAAAAGCGAAATAATAGTACCGGCGATATTTTCGGCTTTGCCGTGTCCGAAGGCATGCTTTTTGTCGGGCGGTTTAGCCGAAACCCTGATGGCAATATAGCCGATAATGGCTCCGGAAAGGTCAATCAGACTATGAAAAGCGTCGGCGCGGATTCCGATACTGCCTGTTATAAAACCGGCTATCAGCTTCATTATAATTAATGCACTGATAACAACAATGGCCAAACGAGAAACGTTTTTCGTCGTCGATAACATCGCCGGAAATCCTTTTTGGAATTATACGGGATATAAAAACCCGTTTATGTATTTTGCTGTTTGGTTTTAAATAAGGGCATCCAGCTTATAAAGCGGCGCCATTCTTTTTTCTCCCAAACCACCAAAAGCGAAGTGGCAACGAATAAAGAGTTGTAAGTCCCGGCGAGAATACCGACCAATAGCGCCCAAGCAAAGCTGTCGATATTGGAACCGATAAAAAGCATTAAGGCCAGTACGGTCATTGTGGTTGTTAAGCTGGTGTTCATACAGCGTGCAAAGGTTTGATTAACGCTGTTGTTAACCGTTGTTTCAAAATCGGCGCCTGGGTTGGCTTTAACGTTTTCACGAACCCGATCAAATATAACAACAACGTTATTGACGCTGTAACCGATAACCGCAAGTATGCCGGTGATAAACATCAGGTTGACTTCGATATGCATTATTATTCCGAGAATAGAGAATATTCCCAGTACAATCAGGACATCGTGCAATAACGCAATTACGGCACAAACGCCGTAACGGAACGGTTTAGGCATGGCACGGAAAGCCCACGTAATATAAGCCATCACGCCGAGGGCTGCCAGTATTAAACCGACAAGGGCAACTTTAGCGGTGCCGATGGCGGTTTCGGGCGGAATATCTTCAAAACCTTTTTCGGTAAACGCGCCGAATTCGGCGGTTAGGGCGGTTTTAATTGTTTCTTTTTCGGCGGCGTTTAATTTTGCCGTACGAATAATAAAATCTCCGCTTGAGGCGCTTTGCACAACGGCCGTGCCGTAACCGATATCGGCAAGTTTGGCTTCCAAATTCTCAATCGCAACCTGTTTTTCAAAATTGACTGTAAGGCGTGAACCGCCGGAAAAATCCATACCGATATTTAATCCCGCCGTTAGCAAGAAAATAATGCTAATTAGCAGGGCGGAGACGGAAATCGCAAAAAACAGGAATCGTTTTTTAATAATATTAATCATTGTAAGCCTTCAGTTTCCTTTCGGTATAAGGAGTGAAAAATTGGGTCTTTTTCGATAATGCGGTTCCGATAAACATCTTTAACAACGAGTGCGAAACCGTTATTGCCGTAAACATACTGACACAAACGCCGATAAAGAGCGTCAAGGAAAACCCTCTGACCTGAGCGCCTCCAACGGTGCTGCTGCCGACCCAGAACAGGATAATACAAACAAGCAGGGTGGTAATATTGGAATCTTTAATTGCCGACCAAGCGCGTTTAAAACCCGACTCGGTAGCGGCGCCAAACGACCGCCCCATTTGTAATTCCTCTTTCATACGTTCAAAGATCAAAATATTGGCATCCACCGCCATACCGATCGACAGAACAAAACCGCCGATACCCGCCAGTGTCAGCGTTACCGGTATTAACTTAAAGATTGCCAGCACTATAACAACGTAAAACATTAGTGCCAACGAGGCGACAATGCCGGGAACACGGTAGTATAAACACATAAAGAGCATAATAAGGATTAAACTTAATACACCTGCCGTTAGGCTTAATTTAACGAAGTCGGAGCCTAATGTCGGGGTTACCGTTTCTTCGTAGATTACTTCCAATGATACGGGCAATCTGCCGGCATTGAGCTGTTTGGAAAGCGTCATCGCCACATCAACCCCTAATCCTTCGATTTGCCCTCTTTCGGTGATTACCGATTGAATTGTCGGCGCTATCATCGTCCCGCTTTCGGTTAAAAGCGGTTTATCGTTTTCAAAGATAGCCAATTGTTTGCCGATTAAACGGGTTGTGATTTGTTTGGATAATTCACTGCCGGTTTCATCCCATTCGAATACTAAGAAAATCTTACCGAATTGGTCTTTCTGAACGGAGGTATTACTTTTAAAATAACTACTGGTAAGGGCGAGTGTTTCGCCGTTTATTGTCCCAGTCGCCGGAACCCACTGATCTTCTCCGTCTACTTTTTGCAGTTCTCTAAACTCAAGGAGGGCGGTATTCCCCAAACTCGCTTTTTGAGCGTCGGTTAAGCTCACTCCGGGGATTTCCACCACTATTTGATTATCTCCCTGGATTTCAACCGACGATTCGGTGACCCCCAGAGGGTTAATGCGGTTTGAAATTACATTGGTAACACCCTTCATAATCTCGGATTCGGTTCCCGCTTCCACTGAGGAGAGATCCGCTTTGAAAACGAGATAAGTGCCCCCTTGTAAGTCGCGCCCCAGCGAAACACCGCGTTTGCCTAAAACTCCGTTATCAAGAGGAAAGACCACAAAGGCTGCCAGTAGGAAAATCACCAGTAAAACAGATAAACCGAAATAGAGAGATTTGTTTTTTGTCATTTATTTAACCCGCATTAATAACATTGTGTGAAAATTAAATTTTTATAAATTCCCTAGATTATACACTATTTTAACAAAAAAAGAATTCTTTTAAGATTTAGCTCTTAAAAACCCTCGTATGTAATCCAATGCCCCGATTCTGTCCGCTATTTCTCCCGATGCCTGCGCTTCCCTGACGGTTTCAAGGAGTTCGCCTATCTGCGGCCCCGGCGTAAGACCGAATTCGCGCATAATTTCATTGCCGTTAATTATGGGCGGCAAACTGATTTTACTTTCTTGTTCTTGATGTTTTTGAAGAATATATTTTACGGCAGCGGTATGCTGTTTCCAATTTTCGATATCGAGTGTGGGGCCGCGCGCCGCCAAATGATCTGCCAGGGTAAAATAAAGGGTATCGATAGCTACGTCCCCAACATCGCGGAAATAACGGTAGATGGCATGGTCGGTAACAATCCCCATTTGCGTCATTTGAGTCGGGCGCAAGTGATGCTTGGTAATCTTTTCGACTATTTTGGTTTCCTTATTGCTAAAACGTAAGCGTTCCATTATTTCAAAAACCATCGGGGCGCCTTCTTTGGGGTGTCCAAAGAAACGAATCCTGCCGTTTTCGTCAATAAACTTCATTTTCGGTTTGGCAATATCATGCAGCAGGGCGGTTAGCTTGAGCAAAATCAGCCGCGTGCTTGAGCCGCCGACCTTTGCGTTAAAATAGCTTTCCGTTTCCGCCGATTGCGGTACGAAATGAATTGCTTCACTGTTATATTCCCATTTTTCTTTTCCGAGAATATGCCCGATGGCGTCAATTGTTTTAACGGAATGGATAAAGACATCCCAATAATGTTCGCTCGGTTGCTCTAAGCCTTTGGAGGGGATAAGCTCCGGTATAACGGCGCTGACAAGCCCCAGTTCTTCCGTGTAAAGGAACAAATCCCCCGTTTGGGGCAGTGCCAGCAGTTTAAGCAGTTCTTCCCTTATTCTTTCTCCGGAAACGCTGCTTATGAGTTGGCATTCTTTTTTTATCCTTGTTTCCGTTTCGGGCTCAATCTTAAAGTTTAATTCGGTTGCCAATCTTACAGCCCTTAAAAGCCTGAGCGGGTCTTCTTGAAAAGATTTAGCGCTAACCGCTCGTAAAACCTTTTTAGCGATATCGCCAAGCCCGTTGAAAGGGTCGATAATATCCGAACCGCTTATCTTGCTGCCGGCAAGCTCCAGCGGAACGGCCATTGCATTGACGGTAAAATCACGCCTTAATAAATCGTCCGTTAAGGTATTTTTAATTGCTGATATATCAACGTGGTATAGTTTGCCTGTTTTTGTATCCGCCGGCATAATGCGGGTGGTTCTGTTTTCTTTATCGAAAGGAACATATTTCCCGTTTAGCAGTTCGGCTAGCTTGGGGGCAGATTCCTGTGGGTCGGCATCGGTTATAATATCAATATCATCAATCGGCCTCCTCAAAATGCCGTCACGTATCACCCCGCCGACAAGATAGCCCCGGATATTATTCTCTTTGAGGCAGTTTGTGATTATGCCGAGCGTGTGAGAAAGCGCTTGATTTACGGTGAAGCTGTATTGTTTATTACCTGATGCGGTCATAAGCAAACTATACATTATAAATATAAATGTACGCAAGAAAAGATAAAGCGCCGAAGTATGTTGCAGGGGGTTATTTTACATTTTGGATTTAATGCGCCAAAACCGCGTGTTTTCTCTAAAGCATTCCCAGCGGGTCAACGTCGATAATCCAGCCTTGGGGAATGTCTACTTTTGAAAGTAGAGCATGCAGTTTGCGTCCCCTTAATATTATTTGCCAACGATATCTGCCGCGCAGCCTTTGAATAAAGGCGGGGGCCGGTCCTAAAATATCAATCCCGAACATTCCGGAAGCCTCTGTTTCCAAAAGGAGCTGTTTTTTCATTTGCCCGGCTTCTCTGGCACAAATCGTGTCGTTAACATGGGTATAGGTCATCTTGATTAAATCGGAAAAAGGCGGGTTTTTGAGTTCTCTTCTGTATTCTATTTCTTGGTCATAAAAGGCTTTATAGTCGTGGTTTACGGTGGCCTGTATGGCATAGTGTTCGGGGGTATAGGTTTGAATAACAACCTTTCCCTCTGCTTCACCGCGTCCGGCGCGCCCCGCCACTTGCGAGATTAATTGAAAGGTTCTTTCCCCGGCCCTGAAATCAGGTAAATTCAATCCTGTATCGGCAATTATAACGCCGACCAGTGTCACGTTCGGTAAATCCAATCCTTTAGCGACCATTTGCGTACCGATTAAAATATCGGCCTTACGGTTTTTAAAACTCTCCAAGATATCTTTATGAGCGTCTTTCTTTTTGGTGCTGTCGCTATCCCAGCGCAGGGTTTTGGCATTGGGGAAAACAATTTTTGTTTCCTGTTCCAATTTCTGTGTTCCCAGCCCCAAGTATTTGATTCGCGTACTGCCGCACACCGGGCAGGTCTTGGGTGGTTGTTTTCTGTAATTGCATTGGTGGCAAAGCAGGGAATCGCCGTATGAGTGATAATTTAAGCTGACATTACAGTGGGGGCATTGAAGGATTTTACCGCAATCGCGGCATTGCACAAAGGTATTTGTACCGCGGCGGTTAAAAAAGAGAATAACCTGCTCCCGTTTTTCGAGTGCGTTATTTATTTCGGATACCAAAAGGCGGCTGAATATGCCGCTGTTACCGGCTTTTAACTCTTCTCTTAAATCAACAACCTCAACCTTTGGCAGTGGAGAACCCTCGTTGGGGGTGACCCTTTCCGGCATCTCTAAAAGCTTGTACTTTCCGTTTAAGGCCTTAAAATATGAGGTTACATCGGGGGTGGCACTGCCCAAAACTACGGTTGCTTGAAACTGTTTGGCAATTTCTAAGGCAACATCTCTGGTATGATAGCGCGGCGAGTTATCTTGTTTGTAGGTCCACTCATGCTCCTCATCTATAATAATCAGGCCTATTTGTGGTTGCGGGGCAAATATTGCGCTGCGCGCCCCGATTACAACATCAAACTCACCGTTTTGGATTTGGTGCCATTGGTCAAATTGTTCGCCCAGTGAAAGTTTACTGTGCATAACAGCGACACGGTAGGGGAAACGTGAAGCAAACCTTTCAATTGCTTGCGGGGTTAGCGCAATTTCGGGAACCAGTACTATCGCCCGTTTCCCCAGCTTAATCGCCTCGGCAATCGCATGCATGTAAACCTCTGTTTTACCGCTGCCGGTTACTCCGTGCAGTAAAAACGTATTGCTTTCAGGTTTAACAAGGCTCTCGCGGATTGCCTCAAAAGCAATTTGTTGCCGCGTTGTCAGTTTTAACGGTGCGGATTGTTGGATATCGTTATATGAAAACGGCTGCCGTTTAACATCCGATTCCTGAATCCGAATAAGACCTTTTTGCGCCAAGGTTTTGATTGCTTCGGTTTGGCAATTGGTTTGCTTGCGTATTTCCGCCAGTGTTGCGCTGCCGGTTTCCGTTAAAAATTCAAGGATTTGGGCTTGCCTGACGGCTCTGCCGGCGTACAAACGCCGTATCTCTTCCTGGGCGGTTACTTTATCAACCGCCGGTTCGGCAATCAGCTCTTTTTTGGGTTTTATTCTTACCGGTGCCGTTTCGTATTTCTTGTTAATTAAATTACGTGCCGCCAACTGCCCGATAACCGTGCGCGCGAGCCTAATCCCAAGCAATTTTTCAAGTTCCTTAACCGGTGTTTGGTCTTGTTTCTTTAAAAAATTAACAGCTTCCGTTTGCGGTTTGGTAAGGTTTGAGACGGTATCAATATCAATATCGTCGGCAAATTGGAGATAGGTAATTGTTCTTCGTTCAAAGCCGGGGGGCAGCATTGTAGCCAGCGCGTCAAAAAGGGGGCAAAGATAGTACTCGCTAATCCGGCGGGCAAGTTCCAATTGTTGGGGCGAAAGTATTAGAGGCGGTTCTGCCGCTCTGTTGATATCACGGGTTTCGTTAACGGCGGGAATTTTACCGACTGAAATAACTATGCCTTGCAGTGTTTTACTGCCGAAAGGAACCCAAACGGCTTGCCCCGGAGAAATCTCCATCCCGTCGGGAATAGAATAGCTGAACGTTTGATTGTAGTAGATCGGTGAATTAACACAGACTTCGGCGTAAGACAAAACGCGCTCCCATTAAATGATACGGAGGTCAATTATGTTAATAAAAACGGCAGGTCTCGTATTTTTTGGAAACCTGCCGCTTTATTACTTTATTGTACGCGTCTTTCTTTGATACGGGCGGCTTTACCGCTTAAGTTGCGCAGATAGTACAACTTGGCTCTTCGCACTCTTCCGTGCCGTGTAACCTCAACCTTGGCAACCAGAGGAGATAAGAACTGGAAGGTTCTTTCCACCCCGACACCGTGCGTTACACGTCTGACGGTAAAGCTGCCGCCATCGGCTTTGCGGCATATTTTGATAACCAGGCCCGTAAATATCTGGATACGTTCCTTGTCGCCTTCCTTGATACGGTTATGTACTTTGACGGTATCACCGGGAGCCAACTCGGGAATATCCGGGTTGTGTTTAATTTCTTCAATTAGTGATTTAACATTCATTATTAATAGAACTCCTTAGCCCCTTAATTAAAACATTATCGGAGAAATTTTTCAAGTTTATTATGTACGAAGAAACGCGCCAATTATTTCCACTCTTTTTTGGGTGGTTTTTTCGCTTTTTCTTTTATTTTTAACGGTTCGGCGGGGTCGATTCCGGCTTTGTTCAGCAGTTCGGGACGCCGCTTGGCGGTTTTTAAGATTGATTGTTCGCGGCGCCACTTGGCAATCTCGCCGTGATTTCCTGAAAGTAATATTTCGGGGACTTCCAAACCCTTAAAAACAGCCGGTCTGGTATATTGCGGGTATTCCAATAACCCGTCGGAATGGGAATCGTCTTTAGCGGATTCCTCGGAACCGAGCACACCGGGGATAAGCCTGGTTACCGCGTCTACAATTACCAAGGCCGCCGGTTCTCCGCCGCTTAAAACATAATCCCCGATACTGATTTCGTCGGTTGCCAGGTTGGTGTGTACGCGCTCGTCAATCCCTTCGTAATGTCCGCAGATTATAATCAGCCGGTCGTATTCGGCCAGCTCCTTGGCAATTTCCTGCGAAAAAAGCCGCCCTCGGGGGGTGGTTACTATTATTGATAGCTTTTTATTTTTATCTTCCGCCCCGATAATATTTTCAACCGCTTCGAAAATCGGCTCCGGCTTCATTACCATACCGGCGCCTCCCCCGTAAGGGTAGTCGTCCGTAACATGGTGTTTGTCATAGGTGTAATCGCGGATATTCCAAACGTTAAAATCAATTATTTGGTTGCTAACGGCGCGTTTAAATATCCCTGTTGCCGCAAAATCTTCAAACATTTGAGGGAAAAGCGTCATTATGTCGATTCTCAATCGGTTTCTCCGTATCAATATTGTTAGGTGTAATCCGTCGTTTGCCGCGGGGGCGGACGAGCTTTATTTTACCATAAAAAGATTTATAAGAAAGAATTATTGATTAATTTTCAAAAAAAGGTTCTAAAGTATTGACAAATAGAGGTCTGAATGTAGTAGAATGGTAAAAAGTGGTAGAAAGTGGGGGAAAAAGGGAAGGTTTAAACCCTTTGTGGGGCTTGGGTGGGGGAAAATAAAAAAACGTAGTAAACAGAAGGTTAGTTAACATGTTTTTTGGCGAGTTCGGATACAGAATGGATGAGAAAGGCAGGATTCCCCTGCCGCCGCGTTTTAGGGCGCAATTGAAAGACGGGTTGGTTTTAATCCCCGGCGTAGACAGTTGCATCACGGCGTATACCATGCCCGAATGGGCAAAAATCTCCGAATCGCTTAACAGCAAAAACGGGATAACCCCCAGTAGGCTTAGACAGCTAAACAGGGCCTTGTTCTCCAATGCTTTTCATCTCAATGTTGACGGACAGGGTAGGATCAGCTTACCGGTGCAGTTAAGAGAGCACGCCGGAATTGAAGAAGAAGTAATTGTGGTCGGTGCCAACAATTATTTGGAATTATGGAATAAGGTTGCTTGGGAAAACGAAAAGGCCAGCAGCCGTGAAAAAATGTGGGATATTATCGAAAGCATGGAAGAGAACAGAGAGGCCGATAGGTGATGAGGTCGTATAAAGTACATGTTCCCGTTATGCTGCAAGAGGTTATCGACGGCTTAGCCGTACAACCCGGCGGGCGTTACATTGATTGTACCGCGGGAACCGGCGGACACTCCGCCGCAATAATGAAATACAGTTCCCCGGGCGGTCAGCTTTTGGGGATTGATGCCGATCCGATTGCGGTTGAGGCGGCACGCAAAAGGCTTGTCGGTTACGGTAATTCCGTTGTAATCGAAAACGATAACTTTGTTAATCTGGAAAAGGTTTGCAATAAATATGAATTCAAGCCGGTTCACGGCATATTATTGGATCTCGGCATTTCTTCGTTGCAACTCGACAGAAGCGGCCGGGGTTTCAGTTTCCAGTATGCCGCACCTTTGGATATGAGATTTAGCCCCGAGCAAGAGGTTACGGCGGCTGATATCGTTAATACTTATTCCGAAGAGGAACTGGCACGTATAATCAGAAACTACGGTGAAGAACCGAGAAGCAACCGAATTGCCGGGCGCATTGTCAGCGAGCGTCCGTTTACGACAACCGTAGAGCTGGCCAAAACAATCGAACGCGCGGTCGGGTTTAAAAGGGGCAAGATTCATCCGGCAACAAAAACGTTTCAGGCGTTAAGGATTGCGGTTAACGATGAACTCGCGCACCTTGAACAAACCTTAAAACAAGCCGTTAACCTGTTGGGTTACGGCGGCAGGCTGGTTGTAATTACCTATCATTCCCTTGAGGACCGTATCGTAAAGCAGTTTATGCAGCACGAAGCCAAAGATTGCATCTGTCCGCCGGAAGCGATGGTTTGCAATTGTTTACATTCGGCTGTTTTGAAGTTGATTAATAAAAAAGTAATTACTCCTTCTCTGGAAGAAATAAGCCAAAATCCGCGCAGCCGCAGTGCCAAGCTGAGAATTGCCGAGCGCACCGAGGCCCGTTTGGAGCAGGGCGGGATAGAGGAAAAGAAATCCAATCCTTGTAAAAACGATAACTTTTGGCAAAAACCTTCGATGATGAAGGATGTTTGTGACGTTCTTTAACTTTGTAAATCAGTACTGCCATGATCTCTGATAACGGGGGTCCGGTGTATGGGAAAAATAAAAATAAAATAACTAATAAGTAAATAAAAACAAGGAGAGGAGGAACCAGATGAGTAAACGATCTATAATAGCTTCGATTGATGTTGGCACTACTAAAATCTGCACCACCATTGCCGAAACAACCGGTAACGGTGATGTTTATGTTGTCGGTGTTGGGATTACCCCTTCAAGCGGTTTGCATAAAGGGTTAGTTGTCAATATAAACGAAGCCAAAGAGGCGATTCGAAGTTCGGTCAGAAAGGCGGAGCAGTCCTGCAATTATAAGATTGAGTCGGCATACGTCGGCGTTACAGGCAGGCATGTGGATTCGGTAAATAATACAGGGGTGGTGGCGATAACCCGCAATGACAGGCTGGTTAGGCCGGATGACTTGAAAAGGGTCCTTTCGAGCGCTCAGGGGATTAAAGTCCCCAATGACAGAAAACTTTTACATGTGATTCCCCGCGGCTACTCCGTCGACGGACAGGCGGGCGTCAAAAACCCCGTCGGTATGTACGGCTACAGATTAGATGTCGAAACACATATTATTACTGCTGCCGCAACATCAATTCAGAACTTGGTCAAATGTGTCAGAGGCATCGGCCTTGATATCGATGACCTGGTGCTTGAACCGTTAGCTTCCGGTGAAGCCGTTCTCTCGGAAGATGAAAAGCAGGTCGGTGTCGTCCTTGCCGATATCGGCGGCGGTACAACCGATATTTGTATCTTTAAAGACGGCAGTATTTGGCACAGTGCAATCTTACCGGTTGCCGGTTATCAGCTAACGCGCGATATTGCTATCGGTCTCGGGTTACCGTTCGAGGTTGCCGAAGAAATGAAGCGCCGCTACGGTAGTGTTATGCCGGTCTATGAAAGCAAGATTAATGCCAACAGCCCGATTTCAGAAGACGGACACGGCGTTTCCTATAACGACCTGTGCGATATTATCAGAGCCAGAGTTGAAGAAATTTTAAGACTTACCCTCCTTGAGATGCCCGGATCGGATTATGAGTCGCTCGTACCGGCAGGTTTGGTACTTACCGGCGGCAGCTCTAACCTCTCGGGGATTGAGGTTCTCGGACGCGATATCTTAAAACTCCCCGTTAGAGTAGGGTTACCCAACCGTGTATCCGGAATTACGGATTCACTTAACGATCCTGCATACGCAACAAGCGTCGGGTTGCTTTTGTGGGGCGCCAAAAACCAGAATACCAAAAAATGGAAGGGCAACTGGTTTAAGGACAGAATGAAACAAGTTACCAGCAAGCTGGTACAAATATTTAAATAAAATTAAGAATATAAGAAGGGTAGGAGGATAAAAATGGCTAAGACAAGTTTTGTACCAAATCCGGCAAAAATTAAAGTTATCGGCCTTGGCGGCGGTGGCTGTAATGCCGTTACCCGCATGGTCAGGGAAGAAATTCAGGGCGTTGAATTTATAGCAATGAACACCGACGCGCAGGCACTGGCTATAACGGAAGCCCCCATCAGAATTCAGCTCGGAGAAAAATTAACTCGCGGGCTTGGTGTTGGCGGAGACCATCTCAAGGGTCAGAAAGCAGCGGAAGAGAATAAGGACGAATTAAAAGACCTTATTACAGGGGCCGATATGGTCTTTATCACCGCAGGCATGGGCGGCGGTACCGGAACCGGTTCCGCATCCGTAGTGGCCGAAGTTGCCAAGGAGAGCGGAGCTCTTACGATTGCGGTGGTTACCAAACCGTTCACTTTTGAAGGCGCACATCGCACCGAGGTTGCTAAAGACGGTATCGCCAAATTGTTACCGAAGGTTGATACCCTTATTATCATCCCCAACGACAGATTACTTGACCTCTGCGATCAGAAAACCGGCGTTGACAGCGCCTTTAAGATGGCAGATGATGTTTTACGCCACGGCGTACAGGCGATTTCCGAAGTTATTACCGTCCCCGGCGTAATTAACCTTGACTTTGCCGATGTAAAAGCGGTTATGAAAGATGCGGGTCCGGCTTGGATGTCCATCGGACGCGGCACCGGCAAGAACCGTGCGGTTGATGCAGCCAAAGAAGCGCTGGCCAGCCCGTTACTGGATGTAACCATTGACGGCTCAAAGGGTGTTCTCTTTAATGTTGTCGGCGGTACCGATCTTTCACTCTATGAAGTCAATGAGGCGGCGGAAGTAATCAGACAGGCAGTTGATGCCGATGCCAATATTATCTTCGGTGTAGCCACCGATCCGAGTATGGGCAGCGATGTCAGGATTACTCTTATTACCACCGGCTTTGTTACCAAGACAGAGTTCTCCGATTCAACCGAGGAAGATGAAATCACCAAGCAATTGAAGAACATCAGGACCGAGGACGAATTGGATATCCCGACGTTTATCAGACAGCCGCTCTATAAAAAACAGCAGGTTGTTACTCCGGTTGACAGGATTGTCCATAACGAAAGAAAAACCAGGATGTGGTTTCAATAATTCGATTTAAAAGTCAATCGGATAAATAAGACTTAATAAAAAGCCGCAGGCTCTAACGCCTGCGGCTTTTGCGTTTTTAGATTGTCTTTGCGAGGAACGAGCCCTTGGGCGAGCGACGTGGCAATCTCGCTTTTATCATACTGCTTTTCCCCTTTTGTCATCCTGAATGAAATGAAGGATCTAAGAGGACGGGAAATGTAGACTATGAGGCTGCCTCGGAGTCAAATAAGAGGCATCGTCTGGATGTGATTTGGTAACCGAACACTGCACTATTCGCTAACCCCTAGATTCTTTGCCATGCTCAGAATGACAATAACAGAAACGTCTTTGCGAGGAATGAGCCTTTGGGCGAGTGACGTGGCAATCTCCAAGGAATTTAATCTATATGAGATTCTTCGCTTCGCTCTGAAAGACAGTGGAGTTTATTTATTAGAGATTGCTTCGCTGCGCTCGCAAAGACAAAGAAGAGTTGTTTCCTCCTCTTTATCAAAATAGTCTTGCAAAGACAAAATATTCCCTCTTCTTTTACTCATTAGAAACGGCCTTACAAAGGCAAATTACTGACTAAAAACAACACTTCAAAAAATCTTTAACAATGCTTGACATCCACTACATATTGTGGTACCCTTGCAACGCTAATACTACATAGCGAGGTGGCCCTATGAAATGCCCCTATTGTAAAAGCGCAGATTTAAAAGTGATTGATTCCCGTGACGTCAACGAAGGCATCAGGCGACGCAGGCAATGCCTTAGTTGTAATTCAAGGTTTACTACCTACGAAAGAATACAGCCCAGCAGCCTTTTTATTATCAAAAAGGATATGCGGCGGGAAGAATTTAACAAAGAAAAACTGCTTTCGGGGATTCAGAAAGCCTGCGGAAAGCGACCGCTGCCTATCGGAGCGATTCAAGAGCTTGCCGATAACATCGAAGCCGAGTTATACGGTTTGGGGAAAAGCGAGATAGACAGTTCTAAAGTTGGTGATATGGTAATGGAAGGGTTACGCAAAATGGATTACATTGCCTATATCAGATTCGCCAGCGTCTATCGTGATTTTAGTGATATTACCGATTTAAAACACGAAATAGATGCCTTGGTTAATGCCGGAATAATCAAAAAAAATAAGGCCGGCGGGCAATTGACCCTTTTGCCCGATGATACAACAGGAAAAAATATCCGGAAGGCGGAGAAATAGCTATTATGAGCAAAACCAACAATTCAAAAGAAAAAATAATCGACCGTACGCAAGTTGCCCGAATAATCTTTTCGGCGGCTGATTCGATGGGAATCTCCGACAGGAAGCGGATTGAACTGTTAGCGGGCCAAGTTATCGATAGGCTGGAGCGTCCGCAAACGTTGCCTGGCATGGAAGATTTGGTTCCCAAGAATTACCGCGCACCGCTTTCGGCAACCGAATCCGAAATCTTAAGCGTGGTTAAGGAATTTCTGGCAGACGAGCAACCGGAAGATGAAACTGCCGGTTCGACGGAAGAAATCATATTGCAAACAGGGGATGATGTTTGCGTAGAGATAATACCGGAGGGCTCACAGGCGCTCTCCGCCCATCAAAACAAGACTATTACAAAGGAGAAAGAAGCCATGGTTGTTACTTCACAAGCTTCTCAAGGAGTTAGTTTAACCGACAATGCCCTTCAGGTGTTGGAAAGAAGATATCTAAAAAAAGATAAGCAGGGGAATCTGATTGAAACCCCCGAAGAATTATTCCGCCGTGTGGCACATACCATTGCCGCGGCGGAGACTGAATACGGCACCAAAACCGCTGCCAAAAAGTGGGAAGAGACCTTTTATAATTTAATGACTAATCTCGAATTCCTGCCCAACTCGCCGACGCTAATGAATGCGGGCAGAGAGCTGGGGCAGCTTTCGGCCTGTTTCGTACTGCCGATTGAGGATTCGATGGAATCTATTTTTGAAACCGTTAAAAATACGGCCCTTATCCACAAAAGCGGCGGCGGTACCGGTTTTTCTTTCTCCAAATTGCGTCAAGAGATGGACAGGGTCGGCACAACCGGCGGCGTCGCCAGTGGGCCGGTTTCCTTTATGAGGGCTTTTGATGTTGCAACCGATGTAATTAAACAGGGCGGTACGCGCCGCGGTGCCAATATGGCTATTTTAAGCGTCGATCACCCCGATATTATCAAGTTTATTACCTCAAAAGAAGATATGGTTTCTTTAACCAATTTCAATATTTCGGTAGCGGTTACCGCCGATTTTATGAAAGCGGCCCAAAACGGGGCGGATTACAATCTAATTAACCCGCGTACCAAAGAAGTTGTCGGTAAGCTCAATGCCAAGACGGTGTTTGAAAAGATGGTGGAGCTTGCCTGGAAAACGGGCGATCCGGGGATTATCTTTATCGAACGCATCAATCGCGATAACCCCACCCCGCACCTCGGGCAAATAGAAAGCACCAATCCGTGCGGAGAACAGCCGTTATTGCCTTATGAATCCTGTAATTTGGGTTCAATTAATCTAACAAAAATGCTGGTTGAAAAGGACAGCATGTTTGAAATTGATTATAACAAGCTGGCGCAGACCGTAAAAGCGGCGGTGCGTTTCTTGGATAATGTGATTGATGTTAATAAGTACCCGATTCCCGAAATCGGTGAGATGACCCGTAAAACACGTAAAATCGGCTTGGGAGTGATGGGTTTTGCCGATATGCTTCTGAAACTGGGCGTTCCCTATAACTCGGAAAAGGCGTTAATGCTGGCGGGGGATATAATGGGCTTTGTCGATAAAGAAGCCCTCGCTTATTCATCTGTTTTAGCAGACGAACGCGGGGTATTTCCGGCATTTGAGGGCAGTGTTTACGATGTTGAGGGTGGTATTAAAGTTAGAAACGCTTCCAGAACAACAATTGCGCCAACCGGCACGCTAAGCATTATTGCCGGTTGCTCCAGCGGCATTGAACCGCTGTTTGCGCTAAGTTATATCCGCAACATTCTCGACGGTACCAAGATGGTTGAGGTTAACCCCTATTTTGAACAGGTTGCCAGAGAGGGCGGGTTCTACTCCGACGAGTTAATGAAAAAACTGGCCAGCGGCGAACATTTGGCCGATATCGAAGGCATTCCCGCAAAGATAAAAGAAGTTTTTGTAACGGCGCATGAAATCGATACCTCATGGCATATCTGGATGCAATCGGCGTTCCAGAAACACACCAACAACGCCGTTTCCAAAACGGTTAATTTTGCCAGAGAGGCGACCCAAGGTGACATTGCGCGCGTTTATATGATGGCCTATGAAGAAGGGTTAAAAGGGATTACCATTTATCGCGATGGCAGCCGTGACGGACAGGTCCTTTCAACCGGCTCGCAAAAGAAAGAAGAAAAAGCGGCGGCTGTGGTTGAGCATACCCCTCGCCGCAGAGCCAAGGTAACCACCGGCTTTACGGAAAAGGTCAATACCGGCTGCGGACACCTCTATGTTACCGTTAACTCCGACGAGCACGGTATTTGCGAAGTGTTTTCCAGTTTAGGCAAATCGGGCGGGTGTGCTTCGGCGCAGCTGGAAGCTATTTGCCGTTTAATCTCGCTTGCTTTAAGATCGGGGATTGAGGTTAGCTCACTGGTTAAACAGCTTGAAGGTATTCGCTGCCCGTCTATTGCTTGGGAGGGCGGCAAATCAACCCTTTCCTGTGCCGATGCCATCGCCGGTGTTTTGGATGGCCATTTTAAAGCAACCAATGGCAGCGAGGAAGCGGCTGAAAAGCCGGTTAAAGATTACGGGCTTGTAAAAAATATTGCCGGGCAATGCCCCGATTGCGGAAGTATCCTTGTTTTTGAGGAAGGCTGTTTTAAATGCCCCGGCTGCGGTTATACCAAATGTTAATTTCGTTTAGAATTATTTAGTGCCGGTTTTTACCCGCTCCTTTTGGGGAGCGGGTATTTTTATGTTTTCTATCGTTACTTTTTCGTTTGAGACGGGTCTAAGGTTGAATATTAATTTTCCAGGCGTTATATTCATAGGTGATAATATTTAATTACAGTTAGGAAAAATGAGCAGGGATAAATACAGTAAAGGGGAAGATTTAGTCCGCAAAGAGCAAGGCACAATCGTTAAAAATTGGGGCGGCAGGCTTCCTGTCGGTTTAATTTATCCCAATTCTTATTATATCGGGATGTCGAATCTGGGGATGCAATTCCTTTATCGGATGCTAAATGCCTATGGCGATGTTGTTTGTGAACGTATTTTCTATGAAGAAGGGATGCTTTACAGTTTGGAAAATTTACGTGAGATAAACGAATTCCCGGTTCTGGCCTTTACGGTTTCCTATGAATTGGATTATTTTAATGTAATCGACCTTATTAAACAAAGCGCAATCTCTTTATATGCCGAAGAACGCAATGCAAACGACCCGATTATAATTGCCGGCGGACCTTGTATTATTTCCAACCCCGTGCCGCTGGCTCCTTTTTTGGATTGTATGTGTATCGGGGAAGCCGAGGCTCTTATGCCCTCTATGTTACCGGTGCTTGCCGATGTCAATCTTACACGTGACCAAAAACTGGAAGCCCTTTCAAATTTGCCGGGATTGTATGTTCCGCAGTTTTATACCGGTAAAAAAATTATTCGCCAATATTTATCGGAATTGGAAGATATACCTGTAACCGCGGTATTAACAACCGAAACCGAGCTGGGGAATTTGTATCTGATAGAGGCTGAACGAGGCTGCAATTGGGGCTGTCGTTTTTGTATGGTGGGGAAGGCCTTTAGTCCGATACGTTTCCATTCCGCCGAAAGCATTATTAAACAGGCCAAGGAGGGGGTGGAATTCCGGGACCGCATCGGATTGGTGGGGGCGGTCGTTTCCGACCATCCGCAAATTGAAGAGATAATCGCTGCCATCCGCGGTTTGGGGGCGGGGATATCAATTAGTTCAATGCGTATCAAACCTCTCTATGAATCGGTATTAAAAGCGATTGTGGAAAGCGGGGCGCAAACCCTAACACTGGCGCCGGAAGCCGGTTCACAGCGTTTGCGCGATGTAATTAACAAACGTATCAGCGAAGATGACATAATCCAAGCAGTTGAGAAGGTTACGGAGTATCCGCTTAAAACGCTTAAGTTTTATTTTATGATCGGACTGCCTTCGGAAACCGACGAAGATGTGCAGGAAATAGTAACGCTGGTCTTAAAATGTAAGGATATCCTTGTTAAGAAATTAGCCGGTTGCCGTATCGATATCAATGTTGCTCAGTTTATTCCTAAAGCAGGGACACCCTTTCAGTGGATGCCGATGGCGGATGAGAAAATATTAAATAGACGTTTGACCTTTCTTAAAAAGAAATTGATTCCGCTGGGAGTGCAGGTTAAGAATGAAAGTACGGCTTGGAGTTTGGTACAAGCGGTGTTATCGCGAGGCGACAGTAAAATAGCGGAATTACTTGCCGCTGTTGAATCGGTTACGCTTTCGGAATGGAAACGTAAGGCTAAAGAGCTGGAAATAGACCTTGATTATTATACTGTTAGGGAGTGGGATACCGCAGAGAAGCTCCCGTGGGGATTTATCGACTGCGGGACCGATAAAGACAAACTGCAGACGGAATTTGAACGGGCGACACTGTTTTAGAAGTGGGACGATGCCTCTTTTTTTGCTTCGCTACGCTTGCAAAGACAAAGGTTTAGCCGTTCGTGGTGAGCCTGTCGAACCATAACGGCGCACGAACAGTAATC
Source organism: Dehalococcoidales bacterium (assembly GCA_041656115.1). Lineage (NCBI taxonomy): Bacteria > Bacillati > Chloroflexota > Dehalococcoidia > Dehalococcoidales > Dehalococcoidales bacterium. The sequence continues at coordinate 109,218 of JBBAED010000001.1, forward strand.
CTCATTTCTCCCCGTTCTTTGGACCCTTCGACAGGCTCAGGGCGAACGGTTTTTTATTATCCTGCCTTTCACTTTTGTCATCCTGAACGCAGTGAAGGATCTAAGAGGACGGGAAATCTAGGCTATGAGGTCACCTTCAGAAACAAGACAGAGGCATCGTCTGGATGTGATTTGCTAACCGAACGCTACACTATTCGTTAACCCCTAGATTCTTCGACAAGCTCAGAATGACAATAGTAGTAACGTCTTTGCGAGGAGTGAGCCGTTAGACGAGTGACGTGGCAATCTAATATGAATTTATATGAGATTGCTTCGCTGCGCTCGCAAAGACAAGGTAGTTATCCCAGCCGTTCGTGGTGAGCCTGTCGAACCATAACGGCGGACGAATAGTAATCCTCGTTTCCACCCGTTCGTTTGACCCTTCGACAAGCTCAGGATAACAAATCCTACTTACCCGTCGCTTTCCGCGGCGTATAACTTCTCCCGGCTTCCACAAGCAGCGCCAGGCTCATCAAAAAATCATCGTGCCCTTGAGACGGATCAACAAAAAAGTTCATCAATTGGTTGGGTCGATAAAAACTTCGTGCTTTCTCAATCTGTTCCCAAAATTCGGCGTATTCCGCAGACCCATCTCCTTGATACATCTTCAATCGTCCGGAATTAACGGCAGCCAGCAGATTAAAGCCCAATTGCGATTTGGAGCTTGAACTAAAGACAAAAGGGATAACCTTTGCTCCCAGCGCTTTTCTTAAAAAAGAGCTCACTGTCAGCCCGATACCGGTAGAATCAATTACAATCTTACGGCAGTTCCAGATATTGCCCAAAATATCGGCCAGCTGCGGATACAAATCGGTATGCTTCTTACCGTTCCAACGATAATGTTCGACGATTTTAAGCCTCGGCTCGTTTTGTACACTGTCTAAAGCGGAATAATCAAGTTCACCTACGGTTATCACCGTTGAATCCTGCTTCGGATTTAAGGTTTTTAGAAGATAATCTTCCGCCGCTTCACCGGCAATATCGACCCCCGCAACATAAACTTTGCCCCTCTCCGGCCGGTTTAACCTTTGATGGTTTCCCTGTAACTGTGCTCTTTGCTGTGCGTCCAGAAAACCGCCTCCTCCGCTAATCGGCAGTAGACGGTATTGAGTACGAAAAAGAGGATGATTTTCTCCGAGCCGCGCCCTTTCCGTTTCTATGTATTGCAGATAGTCAGGGTTATATTTTGCCACTTCCTGCCAATCGTAACGATAATGCCGTTTAATTCCGTCTTTCTTTTCCAGTTCCAGATTATGTTGCTTGATTTCTTCAAGGAGTGTCTGCTCGTCCCAAGCGGTGCCGTAATGCACGGTGGTTACGTTGGTTGTACTGCCCATCGGTTTAAAGTCTTTGTTATATTTATCTTTGCCGATATCTTGCGATTCATCGATTTCCAGCAGTATATGAGCGGTATTCCCGACGACATTGGCCGATTCCTCTGCCGAAAGGAAAACAGCGCGGCAAAAACCCAGCCTGATAATATGCCCCTGCTCGGTTGTATAAATACCGGTAAAACCGGCATCAATGAGCCTATCCTTGAGCCTTGACATTGAAATCAGCGCTTGCGGCTTAAAGGTCGGGGCGCACTTAATCAGATTTTTAGAGTTTGGCATAAAGATAGTCATCAACAGCAGTTCTATTTGTGCCGAAAGCTCATTCTTACCCCCTTGGCGTGCTATTTCCACCGAAAAGGTATGTCCTTTGCGATTCAAAACACTCCCTAATACGGCGACGGCAATTTCTTTTTGATAGGGGCGTAATCTATTTATCAAATATCTTCCCGATGGTGATACCGAGCGGCAAGGCAATATCCCTTAAAACATTTGCAATCGCCTCTTTAAGCCCGCTTTTATCGTTTTTATCGATACTGTATCTGGTTCTGACCAAACCGCCGAGAGTGGTTAGAGCTTTCATAATTAAATCCATATTTTCCGGGTCGTGCCTTAATACAGACTTAATTTTGGTTCGCAATAAGGCTATTTCATCGTCAATACCGTAAACGACGGTTGCCATTTCAAAATCATTTTGTTCATCTTCGTCAAGCACTCGCGAGTAAAAACCGTGCTTGCGAGCATATTGGTTGCCTATCGGTGCGCCTTTTCTTGTTCTTTCAGTCAATTCTTTACTCCTTTACACCAAATTGTTCTCCGCTTATTTACGGCGATAATAATAGCACATATGTTCTTAGCATTATATGAAATATTGTCGTTATTTTGTGACTTTTGTCTGGTACAAGGTATTATTAATGTTGTATAATAACGTCATACACAGGGATGTATAAATTAATTTATGGAGGTTGTACATGAAAATTATTACCCTTTGTGGCGAAAAGAGCTGCTGCCCGGTGGTAAAAATCGACGAAGAAAAGGTCGAAATCGGTGAAGAAGGAAACCTCTGCGTTCTGAAAAGAAGCGAATGGGAGACCCTGAAAAAGAAAATTTTGGAGAATGAAGCCTAGTTTAAAGCGCTTTTACGTGGAAGAGGGCGGGGATAAAAACCCTGCCCTCTTTTTATTTACCCGAAAATTGAACCATAACGGCTGACGGATTGTAATCCTCGTTTTCTCCCCGTTCGTTGAACCCTTCGACAAGCTCAGAATGACAATAATAGAAACGTCTTTGCGAGGAATGAGCCTTTAGGCGAGTGACGCGGCAATCTCATTTTGTCATCCTGAACGCAGTGAAGGATCTAAGAGGACAGGAAGTATAGGCTATGAGGTCGCCTCAGAAACAAAAAAGAGGCATCGTCCAGACGTGATTTGCTAATCGAACGGTATACTATTCGCTAACCCCCAGATTCTTCGACAAGCTCAGAATGACAAGTTATAATCGTCTTTGCGAGGAGCGAGCCTTTAGGTGAGCGACGTGGCAATCTCCTACGAATTTATTAGAGATTGCTTCGCTACGCTCGCAAAGACAAAGGTAATGTCATCCTGCTTTTCCCATTTGTCATCCTGAACATAGTGAAGGATCTAAGAGGACGGGAAGTGCAGGCTATTAGGTTGCCTCGGCATCAAAGAAGAGGCATCGTCCTACGATTAAATCCGCAACCGAACACTGCACTATCCGCTAACCCCTAGATTCTTCGGCAGGCTCAGAATGACAATAATAGAAATGTCTTTGCGAGGAATGAGCCTTTAGGCGAGTGACGCGGCAATCTCCAAGGAATTAATCTATATGAGATTGCTTCGCTGTGCTCGCAAAGACAAGGGGAATTGCTTCGCTACGCTCGCAAAGACATGATAGCAAAGACAAAGGAGAGATGCATCGCTTTCCTATCGAGAATGGTCTTACATGAGTAAAATTAATTTCCCTCCACATCGAACAAGCTTAATTAAATACGGTGTAGCTTAATTTAAAGCTCTGGTTTATAATATCTAATAAACAAACCTTTTTGTTAAGTTTTAGAACCGGCATACGCCCTGATTGTTGCTTAAAAGGAGTTCAATTAATATATGCGCTTATCACAGTTATTCGGAAAGACTCAAAGGGAGATTCCGGCAGAAGCCGATACAGTCAGCCATCAACTGATGCTGCGTACCGGCATGATTCGCCAGCTTACCGCCGGTGTTTATTCGTATTTACCGTTGGCGCTTCGTGCGTTGTATAAAATAGAAAATATTATCAGAGATGAAATGGACAAAGCCGGCGGGCAGGAAATATGTATGCCGGTCTTACAACCGATTGAACTCTGGGAAAAATCGGGTAGGGTTAGCGGATTTGGGAAAAATCTGTTCCGCTTATATGACCGCAAAGAACGCGAATTGGCGCTGGGGCCCACTCATGAAGAAGTTGTGACCGATTTGGTTGGGCGCACCGTTCAGAGTTACCGTGAACTGCCTTTGCTTTTATACCAAATCCAAACCAAATTCCGTGACGAACTGCGTCCCAGAGGCGGGCTGGTACGCGTACGTGAATTTGTGATGAAAGACCTTTACAGTTTTGATACCGATGCCGAAGGGTTAGATATCAGTTACCGTAAAATGGTTACCGCTTACGAAAATATCTTTGCCAGATGCGGGCTGCCGGTTATTATGATTGAAGCCGATAGCGGAGCAATCGGAGGCAAAGATTCCAATGAATTTATGGCCGTTTCCGAAATGGGCGAAGATGAAATTATCTACTGCAAAAATTGCGGGAATGCCGCTAATGCCGAAAAGGCAAAAAGTATCAAACCCGAAGCCAACAACGGCGAACCGCTGGCGACGGAGGAAGTTGCCACCCCCGGTTGTAAAACTATCGCAGAAGTGTGTAACTACTTGGGAATCGAACCGATAAATACGTTAAAAGCCGTTTTCTATGTTGCCGACGAAGAATTTATTTTTGTTTGTTTGCGCGGCGATATAGATGTAAACGAAGTAAAATTAAAGAACCTTTTACGCTGTGCCGAACTAAGGCTGGCAACCGAAGAAGAAGTTACCGCCAAAGGGATAGTTGCCGGATTTGCATCGCCAATCGGGCTCAAGAACGTGAAAGTTGTGGTTGATGAATCGGTTGGCGTCGGAACAAACTTTGTTGCCGGCGGCAATAAAACCGATTTTCATATTAAAAACGTCAACTTCCCCAGGGATTTTGAAGCTGATTTAATTGCCGATATTGCGCTGGCAGCCGTCGGTGACGGTTGTGCAAAATGCGGTTTCGAATTATCTGTTGATCGCGGTATAGAGTTAGGGCATGTATTTAAACTGGGGACTTTCTTAAGCGAAAAGCTGGGAGCCTATTATATTGACGCAAACGGCGAATCAAAACCGATAGTGATGGGCTGTTACGGTATCGGTGTCGGCAGGTTAATGGCAGCCGCCATTGAGGTTAACCATGACGATAAAGGCATTATTTGGCCTAAAAATATTGCCCCCTATCAGGTTCATATTTGCCCGCTATTTATGGAAAACTTACAAGTTGCCGAAAAAGCGGAGGAACTCTACAAAGAATTGGAACTCTGTGGCATAGAGGTACTTTACGATGACCGCAACGAATCTACCGGAATTAAATTTAACGATGCCGACCTTTTAGGAATTCCGCTGCGAATTACCGTTAGCCCGCGTTCACTGGAAAAAGGGTGCATCGAAATAAAGCGGCGTTCGGAAAAAACGGCGGAGCTTATTCCCGTTAACGAAGCGATTGAAAAGGTTAAGGCAATACTGGCGGGCTAGCTCAGCCCGGCTTTTTCCGATTTTTTGTTATTTATTGCTATAATAAAGACCTAAACATTACAAAAAAGGATGGGGAAATATTTATGTTTGCAATGTTTGCTAAATTAAAGAGATTTTTCTTCTCGGCATTAGTGGGAGCAATCGGAATCGGTGTGGCCGGAGTCCTTTTTGCATACCTCAACGGAATGGATGACGGGAGCACTTTGCTATGGATTTTGGGGTGGCTTCTGATTGGTTTTATTGTTAACGTTACCATCGGATTTGTGGTAAGCGGTAATAAACTGTCTAAGTTTGTAATGTGGGGTATTATCGCCGGTGTTGTGGCCGGATTCTTATCGGCTGACCCGAGTTATGACCTTTGGATGAAAATGGGAATCATTGGGCTTACTCTCGGTATCGGAATCGGCATTGCCGGTGTTTCTTATACACCGCCGGCAGATAAAAAACCTGCACCGAAACAAAAAGAAGAGCCAAAAGATCCCAGAAATATCCCCTGTGATGAATGCGGTTCACTTGTAGCGGAAGACGACAACTTCTGCCACGAATGCGGCACCGAATTTGAAGAATAGCTTCTAAAAAAATAGAACAAAATGAAAACGCCCTGCCGATAACCGACAGGGCGTAATTTTTACCGAAACAAACCGATTACGCTCTTAATGTTACCCCAAGTGCGCCTTGCAGTTTTTTCAGGATTTGCTCAAGGACTTTATCCACCGCGACATCGGTAAGCGTCTGCTCCGCGGATTGGAAAAGCAGTCTGTAAGCAACTGATTTTTTACCGGCCTCAACCTGCTTACCGGTATAAACATCAAAAAGGATTACTTCGTTTACCAAAGAAAACTTTTTAATGATATCGACAATCTGTTTATGGGTTACATTGTTATCCAAAACAAGGGCAATATCCCTAATCACGGACGGGAAACGAGCAATCGGTTTATAACCGCCGGAACGTAAAGCAAACGAGAGAAGCGTTGAAATATTCAGCTCAAACATAAAGATCTTCCCGGTAATATCAAAGGCCGCAGCCACCTTGGGGTGGACCTCTCCGAGAACACCGATTTTACTGCCGCTAACAACAATTTCCGCCTGATGTCCGGGGCGTAAGCTGTCGTCGTCACTTGCTTTAAAATCCGCTCTGACATACAAAGAGGAAAGCAGGCTTTCCGCAACACCCTTTACCGTAAAGAAATCAAACGGCGGGGTATTAGTCGGCCAAACCTTTTCCTGCTCGGGATTATACATCAGCCCACAAAGGATTTCGGGTTCATTCGGCAGGTTATTATCACGCTTAATATAAATGCGATTCAGTTCAAAAATGCGTACCGGGCCTTCTTCGTGCCTTAAATTGGATTCCAATATCGCTAAAAGCCCGCTTCGTAAATTGGTGCGCAGATATTCTTGCTCGGCGCTCATTGCGTTGTACAATTTAACCGGTTCTTTTTGCAAAGCGTTTGAAGCATAAGCCTTCGCCAGCATTTCTACATTGGTTAAAGAATAGTTAATCACCTCATCAAAACCAAAACCGACTAAGGTTTGCCGTACACGGTTTTTGAGGTCCATCAAATAGTTCGGCTCCTGATGAGCAATCGAACCGCTCAGAAGTGTAGTGGGAATATTTTCATAACCGATAATGCGTGCCAGCTCTTCGATAACATCAACTTCAATATTGATATCGCTGCGCCAGCAAGGGGCTTTAACCGAATATTCACTGTCGGATTCGATATTAACCTCAAATCCCAGCCCTTTAAGCGTGGCAAGCACTTGTTCGTTACTGAATTCAACACCGAGAATGCGTTTTATTTCACTGCGGCGCAAAATCAAGGGCTTTTGTTCGTATTTTTGCGGATAGACATCTACAATTCCCTTTGCCGCACAGCCGCCCGCGATTTGCAATATCAGCTGAGTTGCGCGTCGCAGGGCGTAAACGGTTAAGTCGGGGCGAATCCCCCTCTCAAACCGCATACTGGCTTCGCTCACAAGCTTTAGGCTATGACTGGTGTAATGAATACTTGCGGAATTGAAGTTAGCAGATTCGATTAGTATTGAAGCGGCATTTTCCGTTATATCGCTGTTTGCCCCGCCCATCACACCGGCAATCGCAACCGATTTTTCGCCGTCGGTAATCATTAATGTATTTTCGGTTAATTTACGCTCAACGTCGTCGAGTGTTCGGATAACTTCGCCACATTGGGCACGGCGAATAACTATTTTATTGGTTTTTATTTTATCGTAATCGAAACTGTGTAAGGGTTGCCCGTACTCCAACATTACGTAGTTTGTAATATCAACGATATTACTGATTGGGCGAATACCGCAAGCCGTTAAACGCTGCTTAAGCCATTCGGGCGATTCCTCTATTTTGACCCCGGTTATTAAACTTGCCGAATAGCGCGAGCATAAATCTTGGTCTGCGATTGATATTGAAACTTGCCCTTCTATCGCTTCACCGACTTCATCATAAGTTAAATCCGGTAGTTTCACTTTTTTATCGGTAATTGCCGCCACTTCCCAAGCAACACCGATTACGGACAGTAAATCGGGGCGGTTGGGGGTAACATCTATATCAAGAATAATATCGGAAAGAAACTCGGCTAAACCTTTCCCTAAAGGTGCTTCCGGCGCCAATACCAAAATCCCCTCATGTTCATCGGATAAGCCCAGTTCTCTTTCGGAACAAACCATACCGCAGGATTCAACACCGCGAATCTTTGCCGGTTTTAGAATCGATTTTTCTCCGGTATATCCGTCAATCAAATTAGCGCCAATCGATGCATAGGCAATTTTATCGCCGACGGTGAGGTTGGGGGCACCGCAAACTACTGTTTGCAGCCCGCTTCCGGTATCGACGGTGGCAAGTCTTAACCTATCGGCGTTGGGGTGGGGGTCAATAGCAGCAATTTGTCCGATAATAACGCCTTCCCAGCTTTCCCCGATATATCTGATTTCGGATTCGGTCCCCGACATTGTCAGCGCATGTGCCAACTCTTTGGGGGATAAATCTATATCTACATAATCTTTAAGCCACTTAATAGGTATCTTCATAATTAAAACTGCCTCAAAAATCTAAGGTCGTTGCCGTAAAAGAGCCGTATGTCGTCTATTCCGTAACGTAACATCGGAATCCTTTCAATACCCATACCAAAAGCAAATCCGCTGTAAACGGTCGGGTCGATTCCAACCCCTTCCAAAACCCTCGGATGAACCATTCCGGCACCGAGTATCTCCAGCCAGCCGCTGTTACTACATACGCGGCAGCCGACACCTTTACAAACAATACATTCGATTGACATCTCCACACCGGGTTCAACAAACGGGAAGAAATCGCAGCGGAAACGTGCTTTGCGATCCGAACCGAAATAACGGCGGACAAATTCGTAAAGTGTGCCCTTTAAGTCTGCTAAAGTAATCCCTTTATCGACTGCCAATCCTTCAATTTGGGTAAACATTGGGATATGGGTGGCATCAATCGCCTCATATCTGTAAACCTTACCGGGAACAACAATCCGCAGCGGCGGCTCGATTTGCTCCATTACACGGACCTGCATCGGCGAGGTATGAGTCCTAAGAAGCATCGGCCGTTCGCCCTGTTCGTTCTCATAATCCACCCAAAGTGTCTGCATATTATCGCGCGCCGGATGTTCTTTGGGGATATTAAGCATATCGAAGTTATAACGGTCCCATTCTACTTCGGGGCCCTCGACAACCTGAAAACCCATCGAAATAAATATGCGGCACATTTCATCGATAACTTGTGAAATGGGGTGTAGCTGCCCAATCGGCGGCTTGCGCCCCGGCAGTGAGATATCAATGGCTTCTTCGCCTTTGGCGGAAACCATTTTTTCACCAAGCACGGTTTCTTTTTCTTTTAAGATGGCTTCCAGTTCCTGCTTAAGCTGATTGGCGCGACCGCCAACGGTCTTCTTTTCTTCAATAGATAAGGCTGCCAGCCCACGCAAGACCTCATTAAGCCTGCTTTTTTTGCCCATATATTGAACCCGCCATAAATCCAGTTTTTTGTTGTCGTCTATGGCGTCAAGTTCGCAAACGGCTTGCTGTTTCAGTTCTTCCAGTTGTTCTAAAATACTCATTTTCTTTAATTCTTGCTTTGTTTTTATTTGAGGATTATATGCCATTGTGACTGGGAGGGTCAAATTCTGAGAGGTTTTGTTTAGAGTTATGTTGCTTTTTGTTGTCTTGGGCGCTCTTTTTATCATTCTGAGTACCATCTCATTTGTCTTTGCGAGCGCAGCGAAGCAATCTCTAATAAATCAAGAGGTATTCATTTGTTGGAGATTGCCACGTCACTCGCCTAAAGGCTCGTTCCTCGCAAAGACGTTACTATTATTGTCATTCTGAGCTTGTCGAATAATCTGGGGGTTAGCGGATAGTGTAGTGTTCGGTAACGTATTTTAGGACAGGACTATGTCTCTTTTTTGATTCTGAGGGTACCTCATAGTCTATATTTCTCGTCCTCTTAGATCCTTCATTTCATTCAGGATGACAAAGAGGAAAAGCAAGGTGACAAAAAAAGCCCGTTCGCCCTGAGCTTGTCGAAGGGTCCAACGAACGGGTGAAAACGAAGATTACCATCCGACCGCCGTTATGGTTCGACAGGCTCACCACGAACGGCTGAGGTATTTCTTTTTGTCTTTGCGAGTGCAGCGAAGCAATCTCTAATAAATCAAGAGGTATTCATTTGTTGGAGATTGCCACGTCACTCGCCTGACGGCTCATTCCTCGCAAAGACGTTTATAACTTGTCATTCTGAGCATAGCGAAGAATCTAGGGGTTAGCGAATAGTGCAGCGTTCGGCAATGGATTTTATGGTAGGACGATGCCTCTTTCGTAATTCCGAGGCAACCTAATAGCCTACATTTCCCGTCCTCTTAGATCCTTCATTTCATTCAGGATGACAAGGGCGAGATTGCCATGTCACTTGCCTAAAGGCTCACTCCTCGCAAAGACAGTATCGTTTCCTCATAAAAAATTACCCCCTCGTTTTCAGAGGGGGTAATTGATTTCGAATTCTAAATTCAGTTCGGGTTTTTAGTAGGAGCTGTAGGCCATTCTTCTGCCCAACCAGACAGCAAAGATAAATACAACCACAACACCGAGGCCAACCCAAAGCCATGTTAACCAGGCGGGGAATCCACCGCCGACTACAAACGTGTTCACCGCGGAAGGGGATGAAGCGTTACCGGCAGCATCGGTAGCAATCACTCTCCAGTAATAGTGCCCGTTATCAGCCAGTTTTGCCAGTTTTTCGGCATCGGTTAGGGTATAAGTTGTGTTTGATAAATTGCGCTCAATTACTTTACTGTTGAAATTGCTATCGGTTGCAATCTGCAAGGTATAAGTTATCGGCAGGCTCAAATCGCTAACCGCACCCCATTCAAAAGTAACAATCCCTTTCTGTTTGGTGGTGCTTAACGGAGACGTCAATGCCGGTGCGGGGGGCGGGGTTGTTTCCATATCAAAAGTTAATTCAACTGAAGCGATACTGTCGGTTACCCCAATTGCATTCTCACCGCCGTGGCTGGCCGGAATAATAAAGGCAACATTAAAATTGCCTGCGGAGCCAACAACAATCGGAGTGGATGATTGTAAGGCAGCACCATTGTAAGTAATGGTAACGCTCTTGTTGGGGGTAAAACCTTCACCCTTAATAGTAACCTGATTGCCAACGTTGCCGCCGGTCGGACTGATTGTAGCGCTGGCGTTAACCGTAAATTTGACAACTTTAGCGGTAGTCCCATCACTAATAATAAGGGTCTGTTCACCGCCGGCAATCGAAGGAATTATGAACCCGGCAGCAAAGCTGCCATCGCCATCAACAAGCGCTTCATTTACTTTATTGTCACCAATCATAAGCGTTGCTTTTTTGCCTGCCGCAAAATAAGAACCGGTAACGATAATCATATCGCCGACTTCACCTTGGTTGACATCTAAGGTAACGGAAGGCTCAACTATATTGAATTCAACGCTTTTTACGGAACCGGCTGTGACGGTTACATCGTATTTACCGGGGCTCTTTGCGGGAACAATGAAGTTTAACGAGAAACTGCCCTTTGCGCCGGTAGTCACGTCACCGCCGTTTATGTCGATATCGTTGTCTCCGAATTCCAAACCAATATTCGTACTGGCAGCAAAACCGTTACCTTCAACAGTAATTTTCATTCCACCGATACCCTCGGTTTTGTTTATATTTAATTTGGGTTCGACGGTAAAGCTCTTTTCGACGTTACCGACTTTAATTGAATGAACATTGCAAGTACTCTCGGGGATAATAATATCTTTGGTAAACTTTCCGGAAGTACTGACAGTGGCGGTACCGACAGATACGCCGTCAAACAGGATGGTAACTGTGCTTCCGGAAGTGAAAGTATTGCCGTTTACGGTAATTGTATCGCCAACGTTTCCTTTATTTTTACTTAATTCAATTACGGAATTTAAAAGGATTTCAAAATGCCCGGTATAATTAATCGAGCTTTTATTGCTATCCTCAGCTTTAATTGCATAAGAACCGGGGAGCGTAGTTTCGGGAATAACATAGGTAACGGTAAAAGAACCAAAATTATTTGTTCTTTTGTAGGTGCTGTCAACGAGCCATGTTATTTCGGTAGGGGATATAATTGTCCCGTTAAGGAAGAAATTTACACCGCTCCTGTAATCAAATCCTGTACCTTTAATGGTAAGCAATGTACCTGCTTGGCAAACATCGGGCGTTATCGATAAAGATGCCTTTACCGTGTACTTAAACTCAAAGGTTGCTTGAGAATCTTCACCGGTAACTTTAACTTTTTGTTCACCGTTTACTGCATCAGGAACTAAAAGTTCTAAATTGAATGAACCGTCGATACCCGTCCAAGGCTCTCCTATTTCACTGGTTATATCTCTGCCGGCAAATGTCACTATCAGGGCTTCGTCTTTGGCAAAGCCGGTACCGGAAATCACAACTTCATCACCGACAAACCCGCTGGTAGTATCGATTGATGCCGATGCAATGCCGTGCATATAAAATTCGGTAACATATAATATTTTAGTACCTTTGCTTTCCTCAACAACCCCGGATGCAGGCGTGTATTCTGTGACATAGAGATAATAAGTTCCGCCGTGCATAGTGTGCAGTTTGTCTGCACCGTCAGTTAAACTGCTGGGAATTGTTAAAGTGTTAACAAAGGCACTGTCACCGGGTGAAGTGCTTAGAATACCAACCCATTCTTTATAGGCTTTAACTTCGGTATCAATATCGTCCCCAACCTTGGCTTTCTGACTGGAGAAAAACAGAGAAAATCTATGTGCTTGGGAACCGGTTAGTGTAACCGAAAAATTGTCGCCTTTTACACCCTCCGATTTGTTGTAATAGGTGTTGTTGGTAGCATTCCCTTGAATATTTTTAATAACCAGACTGCTAACAGTCGCCGCCGAAGCAATAGAGGCCGGAAGAGCCGTCAGCATCAACGCCAACGTAATAAACACCCCCAGCACTCGTAACATTTTCTTTTTCACTAATTTCCTCCCCAATAAAATTCTCGACAATCAATTCTTGTGTTTTATATCTGTTTTTGTTGTTATACAGAATAAACGTATGAGCCTTTTTTGTCAAGCTAATCCATACGTAATTAATAACGTCCGCGGCTATAAAAAGTTACCTTTTTGGCAATAATATTTTTTGCCGTCCGCTTGTGACAGGACGTTATTGACCTATTTAGAACATTTGTGCTATTTTTATACCACTCGGCAAGATATGAGCTGAAGGAATAGATTACGGAGTTGTAAGTTATGGATATAGATTTACCCGCTAACGCTGAGTCGGACCCGCTCCCCGAAAATTACCATTACAGAGATGAAGGCTGCGAGCTCGCCAATTCCTGCTTAAACTGCCCTTTCCCGCAATGCGTTCTCGAGGAAACGGGCGGAATAAGGAAGTTTCTCAAGGAACAGCGAAACAATGAAATTATAATCCTCTATAACAACGAAAAAAGGGATGTTAAGGAACTGGCGGTTATCTTTAAATTAAGCGTACGCACTATCCAAAGGGCGCTCGCAAACCGACGGCAAGCACACCTGAGCACAACTCGAAAGGAGACCAATGACAAATAACAATTTTAACCCGCAGGTTTTGGAGCAAACGGATTTAACACGGGTTCATAACTATCGCCGAATGCTGGATTTCTATAACGGCAACCAATGGCAAACGGGGAATGCTTACGGTGAAAAACAGCTTTCTTTTAACTATGCGCGGGCGGTTATTGATAAGACGACCGCTTATATGATGGCCGGAGCCTATTGCAAAGCGGATGCTTCGGATGACACCAAAGAGGCAAGGGATAAAGCCGCCGCTGCGGAGAGGGTTTTGGGGCAAATATATGCCGATAATCGCTTGGAGCAGCTTGATTTCGATACCGAGACCGATTGCGCCATATTGGGAGATGCCTGTTATAAAGTAACTTGGGATACGGCAAATAAACGTGTAAGAATCACCGCCCCCGATGTATCCGGTATTTACGCTTGGTGGCCGGGCGACGACAGCTCCAAAATATGGCGTGTTGCCTCCCAATATAGCCTTAGCGCCGATGAAAGCGCCATGCTTTACGGCGTTAAGGTAAAAGAGAAAGCGGTAAAAATAACCGAAGTTTGGACGGAAAATCTCTTTGAATTATGGGTGGATAATAACCTGATTGAAAAGAAAATTAACCCCTACGGGTTTATACCGTTTGTTATTTTCCCAAACTTGCGCGAGCCCAAAAAGTTTTGGGGGAAATCGGATATTACCCAACTGGCGGAACCTCAATGCGAACTGAACCGTGCCATAAGCCAGCTTGCGCGCATACTGGAACTTTCCGGTAATCCGATTGCGGTTTTGGAGAATGTGGAGGAATCCGAAGATATTGCGGTCAGCCCGGGGGCGGTTTGGAACATTCCCGAAGAAGCCAAGGCTTACCTGTTGGATTTATTACAGGGGGGTGGAGTCAACTTGCATATTGAGTATATTAACCTGCTTTACCGTACTTTGCATGACCTCGGCGAATCGCCGCGCGCCACATTCGGCACTACGTCCGGCAATACCTCGGGGGTCGCATTGGAAATTGAAATGCAACCCCTTTTGCAAAAAGTCTGGCGTAAAAGGCTGATTCGCAACACCGTCTACTGCGAACGCAACAGGCTTGCATTAAAACTCTTTTCCAAATACACGGGAGAGGATTTCGGTAATTTAAACTTGCGTATGGTTTGGAGCCCCGTGCTTCCGCGCGATATGGCAGGACTGGCGGCAAACGAACAAATACTGGTTCAAAACGGAATCCATTCCAGGCGTACCGCAATGTCGCAAATCGGTATTAAGCACCCCGATTCCGAATTTAACGATTGGCTTACGGAAAGAGCCTCCATTCTAAAAATGAATAACGAAAACAATCCAAGAACCGCCGGCAAAACGCGAGAGAGGGCAATAAGCGCTGCAAATGAAGGATTTTAAGATTACAGCAGAGGTAAACAAATTGAGTAAATCAGACCAAATACAAACAGAAGATATCTTGCAAGAGGAATCCGAAAAAGATGATTTGAACGACCTAAAAGCAAAACTCGGCGAAGCGGAAAAGATATCCGCCGGAAAAGAACTCAAAATAAATGCGCTGGAAAGGGAAATTGCCGACTTGGCAAAAAGGCACCGGGAGGCTGAAAACAAACTGGCCGATGCGGTATCAAACTATAAAACTTTGGCAATCGGTAATCACGCCGAAATACCGGCGGAGCTGGTGGGCGGGGCAAGTATTGAGGAAATTAACAACTCCTTAATCAGCGCCAAAATATTGGTCGATAAAATCAGGCGCGGGCTGGAAAACGAGGTAATGGCAACGCAGATTCCGATTGGCGCGCCGGTAAGAAGGGATTTTGATATATCAGGTCTGTCGCCGATTGAGAAAATTAAATACGCAATGAATAAGAGTAAGTAAATCCGTTTGCGGAGCACGTTATGGATAGTCCGAAGAGGCTTAACAAATCTGCAGCGGTCAACAATAAATCAGTTAAAAAGGAGAAATAATTTAGTGGCTTTAACATTAACCGAAGCATCAAAATTATCAAATGATATGTTAATACGCGGAGTGGCGGAAACCGTTATTAAAGATTCGCCGATACTGCAAAAACTGCCTTTTATCGAAGTGATGGGTAACAGCTTGACCTATAACCGTGAAAACACTCTGCCCGGTATTGATTTTTACGATGTCGGGGAATCTTGGAAAGAATCCACTCCCACCTTTGAACAGAAGACTGCCACATTAAAAATAATCGGCGGCGATGCCGATGTGGATAACTTCTTAAAGGCGACACGCAGTAATATTCAAGATTTGGAAGCTGCCGTAATCGAAATGAAAGCCAAAGCGTTACGGCATAAATTCGAAGAAATTTTTATCTACGGGGATTCGGAGTTGAACGCAAAGCAGTTTGACGGTATCCGTAAGCTGATTGATACGGAAACAGAAAGTAATCGGGTAATTTCGGTATCGGCAACGGGCGGTTCCCTGACGCTGGACTGCTTGGATGAACTTATTGATGCCGTAAAGGGTGATAAGCCGGATATGCTGCTAATGAGCCGTCGTTTAAGGCGCAAAATCAATTCATTGGTGAGAGGCACCGGCAGTATGCTGGCAACCGAATCCGATAACTGGGGTAATTTTATTCAACTGTGGGACGGGATTCCGATTGGGGTTAACGACTGGATTTTAGATACGCATATCGTGGAAGACGGGGTGGAAACGGCAGTAATCGGCGGAGGGTGTTCTACTATTTATGCACTCCAATTCGGAGAAGGAGCGCTCTGCGGTCTTTCCGGGCCGGGATTTTTACAGGTGGAATCGCTTGGGCAGCTTGAAAACAAAGATGCCTCGCGCACACGCGTCAAGTGGTATTGTTCCATGGCGCTCTTTTCATCGGTTAAGGCGGCGGCTCTGATTGGGGTTAAGGATTAGGACAGAATTGTCTTTGCGAGGAACGAGTGTTTAGCGAATGATGTGGCAATCTAGCTCTTGTCATCCTGAACGAAGTGAAGGATCTAAGAGGACAGAAACACAGGCTATGAGGCGTCTTCTGCAACAAAAAAGAGGCATCGCTCTATCGTATAAAGAGTAACCGAACTGTACACTATTCGCCAACCCCTAGATTCTTCGGCAGGCTCAGAATGACAAAGGAGGAGTCTACAACGACAAAAAGGAAGCCCTAGCCGTTCGTGGTGAGCTTGTCGAACCATAACGGCGGTCGAACAGTAATCCTCGTTTCTTCCCGTTCGTGAGACCCTTCGACAGGCTCAGGGCGAACAAGTTTTTTAACGTCTTTGCGAGGAGTGAGCCGTTAGGCGAATGACGTGGCAATCTCGCTTTTGTCATCCTGAATGAAATGAAGGATATAAGAGGACGGGAAATATAGGCTATGAGGCATCCTCAGAATTATAAAAGAGGAATCGCTCTACCGTATAAAGAGCACCCGAACGGTGGACTATTCGTCGACTCCCAGATTCTTCGGCAAGCTCAGAATGACAATACTAGGAATGCCCCAGCCGTTCGTGGTGAGCTTGTCGAACCATAACGGCGGTCGAACAGTAATTCTTGTTTCTCCCCGTTCGTGGAACCCTTCGACAAGCTCAGGGCGAACGAGTTTTTTAACGTCTTTGCGAGGAGAGAGCCGTCAGGCGAATGACGTGGCAATCTCACCCTTGTCATCCTGAATGAAATGAAGGATCTAAGAGGACGGGAAGCACAGGCTATTAGGTGACCTCGGCAATAAAAAAGTGGCATCGCTCTATCGTATAAAGAGTAACCGAACACTGCACTATTCGTTAACCCCTAGATTCTTCGGCAGGCTCAGAATGACAATAGTAGAAACGTCTTTGCGAGGAGTGAGCCGTCAGGCGAATGACGCGGCAATCTCCTACGAATTTATTAGAGATTGCTTCGCTGCGCTCGCAAAGACAAAGGAAATTGCTCGTCTTTCCGGTCAGGAACGGACTCGCAAAGACACAGAAAACAGAGCGTCCGAAGCAGGAGAACTTGCAAAAACAAAGGAGGAAAACAAAACGACATTAACCAAACTTAAAGAATACGTCAGAATCGATTTGCACGATAACGACTCAAATAACTACCGCTGGGATGACAGCGAGATAGAAAGGCACATCTTACACGCCACAAACGACCTTTCAATCGCCATTCCGCTGCAACGAACAGCAACAATCCCAACAACCGGCGGCTCAAGAGATGTTGATATTTCGCAAATTACGGATAGGATTTCAATCTATGCGGCAGGATATCCGCTTCATCTCTTCCCGCGTTATTATCGCCGCTTTATAGTTAATACTAACGTACTCACGCTTACGGACGGGCCTGTTCCCAACGGTGAGAATATCTGCATCTACTATAAAAAAGCATATTCCGTAACCGAGGCAGAATCCGAAATCCCGTCGCATTTGGAAGAATTGGTTATTTGCGGCGCTTGCGGGTACGCCGCCGTGGAGCTGGCAATCTATTCCGTAAACCGGATTAACACCGGCGGCGATTATACCGCCAAAGAATTCCTGCGCTGGGGTGAAGCGAAAATCAATTATTTTCGAGGCGAGCTAAAGAAACGAGGCCATAACAACCGTTTACGCATAAACCGTTTGTACAGAGCCTATCAGTTACCTTTCCCGAAAATATCGGCGGTTAAGCAATTTTAACCGCCGACCGCTAATTATTTCTTTGTTGTAAATACAACGGCAAAGAGAATCATTACCAATATGACACAAAGGGCATTTAATAAACCGGCAATCGCATTGCCGCCGATAAAACTGTCGGCGAACAGCAGTAAACTGCCGGCTCCGTAAAAGATAGGCAGCAGTAAGTTAACCGATTTATCTTTCCTGGATATCACCTGATAAATCTGAACAATCCAACCGGCAAAGATAAACAAAAATCCAAAATATAACATTGTGTTGCCAACCTCCTTTTACGTATCCTAAAATCCGGCCGATATTCGGGATGTTCCAAATGTATCGGCCAGAAGCATTATATACAAAAACAATAATAATAAACAATTGCAACTAAAGGAAACTATTTTATGAATATTTATAAAGCAATTTGGAAGGTTATCGGCGGCAGGCCGTGGACATATATTTTGCGTGATATTTGGCATAAATACGAAGGCTTATGCATTATCGGGCTGGTGACAATCGGTATATTTCTGGGGCATTGGCTAAGGCCTCACTTACTTTGGATGTTTTTAACTTTTACATCGGGATATATTGCCGGACACCTCTTTTGGGGCAAGGAGTATATTCCCAATCAGAAAGGAGACGAACAAGCGGATGATAAATCTGACCGATAGCCTGTTAAGAGCCCAAAGAGAGCCAAGCCGCATCCCTTACATAAAGCTGGTCGCTTCCAATAAAATAAGCGGAGGATTAAATCTGAAATGGCAAAGGGTTTATAACGGAAACGAAACGGAATATTTTCATGCGCTGGCGGTAACCTCAGACGGTTCGTTAATCCGAGCGAGGATTACCCATCCCGCCGACTCCCGCAAACTTTATATTCAACGGATTGCCAACCCAAACGAAGAACCTGACTTTAGCTTGTGGCAATATACCGGCCAATACAATGCGGTTATTGTTGCCGCCGCGGCACTGGGGGATACGGTATCAGTCTTTTGGATTAAAAGCGACCGTAAAATCCAACAGATTGTAAGCAGCGATTGCGGGATAACCTGGTCGGAAGCCAATATTATCGATTACACCCCGACAACGGCTGTTAACGGCATTTGCGCCGCTTATAAACCGAACGGTGATTTGGCGTTATTTTTTGCCGATCAGACAACCCTTTATATCAAACAAAAAATTAACGGGGAATGGCAACCCAAAGCCGCATGGGATAAAACAAGCGGAGAACTTTCGGGGGTATCGGCGGTTTACGACAGCGATTGGAACATCTTTATTACCGGTAAGGATATTATCGGTAATTTTTGCCTCAGAAGCCTGGTTTACGGAGACGGCGGGGTGTTACCTGTTGGGGGGTGGGGAGAACCGCAAACAATTGCCGAAGCGCCGTCTGAGGGCAGTTTTGGCTACTACTATGCCTTTTTGGATAAGCCCGATCTTTTTAGGTGCTTTTATATTGAAAAATACAGCGGAATTGGATCTTATTCCCGGCCTTTCCATATCCAAACCGCGGAGAACTTCGGTGATAACCTATGGCAAGAGCCGCAACCTTTTGATATAACATCTGAATACGGGCTGGCAATAGCGCACGATAAAAACTATTCTTGGCTGTCTTGCGCTAACGGTGTTTGGAAAGCGCCGCTTAAAACAGAACAAATCGACCTTTCGAGCCGTATTGTTGCCCTTAAACAAAAGACAATTTGCGCCGAAGGCAAGCTAACCGTAGAACTTCTTGGCGGTAATACCGGTTTGGAATTAGAGCCCCCGCTTGAAATCGGCTGCCGGCTGGACTTAAGCCTCGGCTATCTAACCGCAAACGGGTTTGAAAGCGGTAAAACGGAATCTTTTACCCTGCAGGCCTGTGAGTTTATAAACTCCAACGGCTTGGCAAAATTGGTTTTGCATGCAACAAACGGGTGGGGAAAAATAAGCTGCTGGGCTGCCAAACAACAATACCGCTGGAATGCCGAAGGTTCGGAGCAAAATATTCTTGATTTGTTGAAATTTATATTGGCAAGGGCGGGAGTCCGCACCGCGGTTATTTCTGCATCAGAGGCAATCAAAAATTTGTACCCCGATTTTAATATCAACCCCGGAATGAAAGGGGATGACATTATAAACAAATTAATGTCGCTTGTTCCTGACCTGCTTTTTACGGAAGGCGATACCGCTTATATTGTTAATCCTTTAACAAATAGCGAATCATCTTATGTGTATTCCTTTCCTCAAACGGACGGCATTCATCCGATTAACCGTACCGGATACAAAATATCCGCCCCAAGATTTAATCATATTCGCGTTGAGGGGTTTAGTGGTTACAACAATTTGCCGTTAATTGGCGATTATTACGATTACGAAGATATAAAAAAGAGCGGCGAGGGTTTTCTTTCGATTCAAGACGGTAATATCGGCACTGTAAATGATGCCGAAAAGCGTGTGGAATACACTTTTAATAAAGATCGCAGTTTTAACGATTTAGGATATATCGAAGTGCCGACAAACTGCGGACAGCAAATTTACGATGTTATCGGCATAAACGACAGCGTTGCGGGGCTTATAAATGTCAAAAGGCGGGTTATCGGTCTTGAAACCGTTTTTGAAACCCGCATCGGAAAGTATAGCCAAACTTTGCTGTTGGGAAAGGTTTAATTTAGAGGGATATAATTTATGATAATAGGAAAAGCATTGTTAAAGAGTTTTAGCGCCGCAAACCATACCGCGGCGGTAATGCTAAGCGGAAATTATAAAACGATTACGGAAGGGATAAACGTAGCGCGTAATATTTCTGTTGGCGAGATGATTCCCGGAAGATACGTAGCCGTCCTTTTTTATGACAGTTACAGTGCCAAAGATGCACTGATAATCGCTGTTTACGACATACGGTAGAGCGATTCCTCTGTCTTGACTCCGAGGTAACCTAATAGTCTATATTCCCCGTCCTCTTAGATCCTTCATTTCATTCAGGATGACATTTTTCTTCCCGTTCGCCCTGAGCCTGTCGAAGGGTCTCATGAATGGGGGTGGACAAGGATTGCTATCAGCCCGCCGTTATGGTTCGACAGGCTCACCACGAACGGCTAAACTTTTGTCTTTGCGAGACCATTCCCGAAGGGAAGGCGAAGCAATCTCATATAGATAAAATTTGTTGGAGATTGCCACGTCACTCGCCGAAGGCTCCCTCCTCGCAAAGACGTTTCCCTTATTGTCATTCTGAGCCTGTCGAAGAATCTGGGGGTTGGCGGATAGTACACCGTTCGGTTACTCTTTATACGGTAGGGCGATGCCTCTTTTTCGTTTCTGGGGGTACCTAATAGTCTATATTTCCTATCCTCTTAGATCCTTCACTGCGTTCAGGATGACACTACCTTTGTCTTTGCGAGCGCAGCGAAGCAATCTCATATAAATCCGTAGGAGATTGCCACGTCACTCGCTGAAGGCTCGCTCCTCGCAAAGACGTTTCCCTTATTGTCATTCTGAGCGTAGCGAAGAATCTGGGGGTTAAGGGATAGTGCACGTTCGGTAACTCTTTTAAAAAATTATTGGAGAGATATCTGAATCTCCTTGACACGTTACTCGTTTATAACATAAAATTAAATGTTCTTTGCCGGTTCAGCAAAGAGGTGTAGTTGTTTCTACAATAATCAGAACACAAAGGAGGCTGATGCTAGTGGCCACAGTTATGAAGGCCAATGAGGGTGAAAGCTTCGACAGTTTGTTAAAACGGTTCAACAGGAAGGTCCAACAGGACGGAATTCTGTCCGAGGTACGCCGAAGAGGTCGTCACCAGAAACCGTTGACCAGGCGTGCTCGTAAAGAAGCAGCCAGCAGACGTCAAGCAAACAAAGCTGCCAGAGCAAGTAGAAGATAGGAGGCGTTAAGCGGATGTCAGCAGATTTAAAACAAAAACTTAACGACGATCTTAAACAGGCGCTCAGGAGCGGCGATAGGCTCTCGTGTTCTGTAATTCGTATGCTTCTTTCCGCCATTCACAACGCTGAAATTGCAAAGCGCGGTGAGTTGGAAGAAACCGAGTTAATCGGTGTGATTGCCAAAGATGCCAAACAGCATAAAGAAAGTATTTTAGCTTTCAAACAGGGCAATCGTCCGGATTTGGTGGAAAAAGAAGAGGCTGAACTTGCTGTAATTGAAAAATACCTGCCGGAGCAGATGAGCAGGAAAGATGTCGTTACTGCCGCCCGTAAGGTAATTGAAGAAGTCGGTGCTCAGACCCCCAGGGATAAAGGTAAAGTGATGGGGAAACTGGTATCGCAACTGAAAGGCAAAGCAGACGGACAGGTTATCAACGAGGTAGTGAACGAACTCCTCGAACAGTAGGTTTTAAGATTAGTTTAACAAAAAAGAGGGTGTAACAGCCCTCTTTTTTTATGCCCTTTCATTTGTCTTTGCGAGTCCATTCTCGATAGGGAAGGCGATGCAACTCTCCTTCGTCTTTGCGAGCGCAGCGAAGCAATCTCTAACAAATCCGTATGAGATTGCCACGTCATTCGTCTAACGGCTCATTCCTCGCAAAGACGTTTATAACTTGTCATTCTGAGCTTGTCGAAGAATCTGGGAGTTGGCGAATAGTGCACCGTTCGGCTACGGATTCTATAGTAGGACGATGCCCCTTCTTTGATGCAGAGGACACCTCATAGCTTGTATTTCCCGTCCTCTTAGATCCTTCACTTTGTTCAGGATGACAAACCACTCGTTCGCCCTGAGCCTGTCGAAGGGTACTCCGAACAAGGAGAAAACGAGGATTACTATTCGATTGCCGTTATGGTTCGACAGGCTCACCATGAACGGCTAACCTCTTGTCTTTGCGAGCGCAGCGAAGCAATCTCTAATAGATTAAATTCCTTGGAGATTGCCACGTCATTCGCCAGAGGCTCGCTCCTCGCAAAGACGTTTCTATTATTGTCATTCTAAGAAAAAAGAGAGTTTACTCTGAGATTTTACTCTATCTCAAACTCCTCCACCTCTTTCATTAACACATCCACAAAATCCTTCTCATCCACCGTACAGATTTTTTCGCCTCTTCTAAAAAGCACTGCTTTGCCTTTACCGCAAGCGATTCCGATATCCGCATCTTTGGCCTCGCCGGGTCCGTTAACAACACAGCCCATAACGGCAACTGTAATCGGTTTGTTTAATTTAGCCAGTCGCTCTTCGACTTGTTTTACAATCTCAATTAAATCAACCTCTGTCCTGCCGCAGGTAGGGCAGCTCACAAGTACGGCGCCGCGATGCCTCAAATCCAAGCTTTTTAATATCTCGTAGGCGGTAATTACTTCTTCAACCGGGTCGGCAGAAAGTGATACACGAATGGTGTCTCCGATGCCCATGTAAAGCAAGGGGCTTATACCGCAAGCGCTGCGAATAATACCGCTTCCGGAGGGCCCCGATTCGGTAATCCCGATATGCAAAGGATAAGGGATTATTTCGGCAATTTGTTTATAGGCTTCAATCGTAGTCGGAACATTAAAGGCCTTAAGCGAAACCTTTACCAAATCAAAATCTAAGTTTTCGAGTAGTTTGATATGCCTCATAGCCGCAACGACCATCTTTTGGGAAAGTGGGAGCTCAGGGGTTATGTCCTGAGGTAAGCTGCCGGCATTAACCCCAATACGAATCGGGACTTCCCTTTCTTTTGCGGCGTTAACAACGGCTGTCACCTTATCCGCTTCACCGATATTACCGGGGTTGAGGCGTAATCCGTCCACCCCCGAATTAATCGCTTCAAGCGCTAATCTGTAATCAAAATGAATATCGGCGACAAGCGGAATACTAATCTTCTTTTTGATTTCGGCGAGGGCGGTTGCCGCTTCCATATCCGGAACCGCACAGCGGATTATTTCACAACCGTGTTCTTCAAGTTCTTTAATTTGTTTGACGGTTGCTTTAACGTCACGCGTGTCGGTTTTGGTCATTGATTGAACTGCGATGGGAGCATCGCCGCCGACAGTTACATCTCCGATTCTGACTGCTTTTGAAACTCTGCGTTGTACCATTTTCTTATCCCCTTATTCGGCTATTATCCGTGCGATATCCTGAAAAGTGATAGCTATCATTAACATAATCAGCAATACGAATCCGAAGAAATGAATCTTGCCTTCGGTTTCGGGTGCAACCTTTTTACCGCGGCGAATCCATTCCAACAATACAAATATAATTCTCCCTCCGTCAAGAGCCGGCAGCGGGAGCAAATTGATAATCGCTAAGTTTAGGCTGAAAAAGGCGGTCCACTCCAAAAGGGGGCTGATACCCGCACGCGCAACCTGCCCGGTAATTTCCGCAATACCGACCGGCCCTACCAGGTCTGTTGTCGCTCCGGAAACGATAAACATACTAAGAATTCCGTTTTTAAAAAGCACCATTGTTTCAAATGCCTCAACGGTTCCCTTTTTAAACGAAACCCACGGGTTAAAACTTTGTTTTTCAATTATTGCGTTTTCGGTTCTGATAGCAAAGCCGACCGCACCTTGTCCTTCGGGCGGATTCCATCTGGGAACAACGGTTACTGTCTTTTGAGACCCGTCGGTACGTTCCAAAAGAATCTTCATTTCATTCCCAAGGTGCATTTGGATATAACGGCTGACATCGGTGTTATTATTAACGGTTTTACCGTTGATTTCGATTATTTGATCGCCCGCTAAAATACCGGCTGATTCCGCCGGTGAGTTACCGGCTATCTCAACAACGCTTACATTTCCTGTAACGACATTGTGCGGAACCATAAAAGCGATTGTAAGCAGTAAAAACGGCAATATAAAATTCATAATTGAACCGGCGCTTAAAACAAGCAGCCTTGTTCCGATACCTTTGCCGGCGAGGCTGCGTTCCACTTGCGGGTCCTCTTCTCCCGCTATTTTGGTAAAACCACCCAAAGGGACCAAGTTTAGCGAATATTCGGTTTCCCCGTATTTGAATGCCGCTATCCGCGGCGGAAAACCCAGCCCGAATTCTTCAACCTTAACCCCACAAGCCTTGGCGGTGGCAAAGTGTCCCAGCTCGTGCGCTAAAACCACAATTATAAGTACAAAGAAGAAGGCGGCGACGGTTGTAATTAGCCCCATCCCCGGAATTACTATTTCATAACCGGCAAGTTCGGTGGCGATTATCGCAATAATTGCGATAGCAAAATAAGCTAAGGCAGCAACCAGCACTACCGCCAGCGTTAGTTCTTTACGGTTAAAAAGGCGATGCTTATAAATTAAAGCTGCAATTGCCGCAATCGGCAGGAGCAATACAAAAGCGATTAGTATATTCATTATTTACTCAAATTCTCCGCAAGTTCGATGGCTGTAACCCTTGCCCAATCGTCGGCGGCAAAAATATTTTCAAGTGTCGGGTTGTTAATGTTTGCGTGTTTTTCTAAGGTTTTTTCAATTAATTCGGCAATATGGTTAAATTTTATGCGAGATTCCAAAAAGAGCGTCACCGCCACCTCATCCGCTGCGCAAAGTACGGCAGGCATGGTCCCGCCTTCTTTTCCGGCATCGATTGCCAGTTTTAAGCAGGGGAAAACATCGGTGTTGGGCTGTTCAAAATCCAATTTATTAATTTTTCGCCAGTCGATTCTCGGTATTGCGGGATTATCCGACCGCTTGCCGTAAGTAAGTGCATATTGGATTGGTAACCGCATATCAGGAATGCCAAGTTGCGCTTTAACCGACCCGTCTTTAAATTCCACCATTGAATGGATAATACTTTGCGGATGAACCAAGACGCTGATATCTTCGTAGGAAATACCGAATAACCAATGCGCTTCGATAACTTCCATCCCTTTATTAAAGAGGGTTGCCGAATCAATCGTAACCTTTTTACCCATTTTCCAAGAAGGGTGCTTTAAGGCTTGCTCCGGTGTTACCTCGGCCAGTTGCTCCTTTGAATAGCCTCTGAACGGTCCTCCGGACGCTGTTAAAACTATCTTGGCGTTTTCCCTGTCTTCTCCTTCAAAGCATTGCCAAATTGCGCTGTGCTCGCTATCTACCGGTAGAATCTCTGCCTTGTGCTTTTCTGCTTCCGACATAATAACGCTTCCCGCCGAAACCAGCGCTTCCTTATTGGAAAGGGCTATTTTTTTACCGGCTCTGACTGCCGCCAGCGTCGGTTTCAATCCGGCGCCTCCGGGAGTTGCAACCACTACGATATCGGCTTCCGGCAGAGCAGACATTTCCTCCATATTTAGATAACGTGAATCCGAGGAAAGTGTTAGTGCAGGTTTATCGGTACAGTAGTAATATTGGGGGCTAAATTCTTTGATTTGTTCTTTAAGAAGTTGGATATTTCCACCGGCGGCCAGCCCGATGACATTAAATCTATCGGGTAGGGCTCGTATTACATCCAGAGTTTGTTGGCCGATGGAGCCGGTAGAACCCAATATAACCAGATTTGTAATCGCATTAGTCATAGTACTAATATCATACAACAATTGCCGCTTTGAGGCTACGCTGGCGTTTGTTGATGCATGGTCTACCCCAGCCGTTCGTGGTGAGCTTGTCGAACCATAACGGCGGCCGGACAGTAATCCTTGTTTCCCCTCGTTCGTTGGACCCTTCGACAGGCTCATGGCAATCTCGCTCTTGTCATCCTGAACGGAGTGAAGGATCTAAGAGGACGGGGAATACAAGCTATGAGGCTACCTCAGAGTCAAAAAAGGCGACGCTCTACCCTAAAATCCGCAACCGAACGTTGCACTATTCGCCAACTCCCAGATTCTTCGACAGGTTCAGACCCTTCGACAGGCTCAGGGTGCTCGGAATTTGGATTGTCTTTGCGAGGAATGAGCCTTTGGCGAATGACGTGGCAATCTCTCCCTTGTCATCCTGAACGGAGTGAAGGATCTAAGAGACTGTGAAATATAGGCTATGAGGCTACCTCAGAGTCAAAAAAAAGGCATCGTCCTACCGTTTAAAGAGTAACCGAACACTGCACTATCCGCCAACCCTCAGATTCTTCGGCAGGCTCAGACCCTTCGACGGGCTCAGGGTGCTCGGAATTTGGATTGTCTTTGCGAGGAACGAGCCGTTAGGCGAGTGACGTGGCAATCTCCAACGAATTTAATCTATATGAGATTGCTTCGCTGCGCTCGCAAAGACAAAGGAGGATTGCTTCGCCTTCTCTATCAGGAAAAGTCTCACAAAGACAAAAGGGGGCGCCAGAATGACAAAAGGGAATGGTCTAACAAGGATAAAAGAGGGATGTCCCGAAAGATAAAGAAAGAAGAAGTAGCCCTCTAATTAACAAACAGCACTACAAAATAATAGACAATAACCCCGGCAAAGAGCAGACTATCAATACGGTCGAGGAAACCGCCGTGTCCGGGCAGGGTTTTTCCGGAATCTTTGATTGCCATATTGCGCTTAAAAAGTGATTCAAACAAATCACCGAATTGTCCGAATATGCTAACTAAAACAGCCAATAAAATGGCAACTCCGTAATTTATCGGTAATCCAAATAACCATACCAGCCCCAGCCCAATCAAGACAGCCCCCAAAACCCCTCCAAGAGCGCCTTCCGTAGTTTTCTTGGGGCTTACACTGGGGGCCAGTTTATGCTTACCCCAAGTTTTACCGATAAAATAGGCAAAGGTATCCGAGGCGACGTTAACCAACAGTGCAAAAAAGACCCATTCACGCCCCATTTCCAGATCCCTTAGTAAAACAAAATGGCTTAAAAGCCAACCGATATAGAAAATCCCCGCCAGCGTCCAGGCCCAACTCGCAAAGGCATCTCCTTTATTCTTGCGCATTAGCATTCCAAAAATCGGAACCACAACGGCAATTGTGATAAGAATCGGAAGCAGGTTATCGGTTTTGAAATGAGGGGAAATTATAAGAAGGACGGTCATAACTATGCCGAATGCGGTAAAAGGAATCGGTCCGGTAGCGGATTTGGAAACGGTTTTATAGAATTCGGATACGGCTAATGCCCCCCAAACGACAACCAGCACAGTCAGCCAAGGCAGCGGTTGGTCAAACCAAACGGCCCCAATAACCATAGGCAACAATACAAAAGCAGTTAAAAGTCTGGCTTTCAGCATTTAAACCCCGCCGTAGCGCCTTTCCCTTCGGCTAAAAGTTTCCAAAGCCTTTTTAATTTCCTTTTCGTTAAAATCGGGCCATAATACATCGGTAAAGTAGAATTCACTGTAAGCGGATTGCCACAGCAAAAAGTTTGAGATGCGAATATCCCCGCCGGTGCGGATAACCAAATCCACATCCTCTAAATTTTTGGTATAGAGATAACTCTCAAACAGTTCTTCGTTAATATCCTCAACGGGGATTTTATCCGCAACGATATTCTTTGCCGCATTTACAATCTCGGCACGCCCGCCGTAATCAAAAGCTAATGTTAAAGTCATTAAACTGTTATTTTCGGTAAGCTTGATTGCGTCTGTTATTGCTTCTGCGGTTTCCGTAGGGAGGTTGGCAAGGTTTCCGATATGGTTTAGTTTAACCCCGTTTTTATGCAGCTCCGGCAGTTCCTCTTTAATGGATTGCCCTAAAATTTCCAATATCCCCCGGATTTCTTCATTCGGGCGATTCCAATTTTCGGTGGAAAACGAATAGAGCGTAACGTATTTGATGCCGTATTTGGCAAGCGTTTTTATTAGGACAAGTATATTTTTAGTACCGGCGGCATGGCCGGCTTTTCTGGGGAGACCGCGTTTCTTGGCCCACCTTCCGTTTCCGTCCATAATAAAAGCAATGTGGTGGGGGAGTGGGGTGATATCTTTCGCTGCCAATAAAAATACCTCTATATTCTGAACTTAGCTCGCAATACAGAGGTATTATACACTAAAGATGATTATTTCGGAATAGGAATATTCTAAACTTCCATCAATTCTTTTTCTTTGTTGTCTCTGGCCTCATCGGCAAGTGCAACGGAATTATCGGTAATCTTTTGCACCTTATCCAATGCTCGTCTGAGATCATCTTGGGAAATTTCCTTATCTTTCTCTAATTTTTTTAGTTCTTCTGACGCATCTCGGCGCAGGTTGCGAATAATTATCTTTCCTTCTTCAACCCTTGCCTTAACGATTTTAATCAGCTCGAGTCGCCTTTCGTTTGAAAGCGGAGGGACTGCCAGCCTGATTGAAATACCGTCATTGTTGGGGGTAAGCCCAAGGTTGGATTTAAGAATCGCTTTTTCAATTGCCTTCAGAGTGCCGGGGTCCCAAGGTTGGATGATTAACAAATTAGAACCGGAAACGGAAATACCGGCGATATGACTGATAGGCATAGTGGTTTCGGCATATTCAACCCTGACATTTTCGACCATCGCCGGTGTGGCTCTGCCGGTGCGGATACCGCTTAGGTCTTTCTTGAGCACATCCAAGGTGGTCTGCATTTTTTGGTCCATTGTTAACAAAACTTCTTCTATCATATCACTACCCGTCGTTTATTAATGTACCGATGTGTTCTCCCATTACCAGCCTTTCCAAGCTGTTGGGGGCTTGAAGGTCGAAAACGATAATCGGCAAACCGTTTTCCAAGCATAGCGAAAGCGCAGTCGAGTCCATTACCTGTAAGCGCTTGTTAAGTACGTCCAAATACGTCAAATGATCAAACTTTTTAGCGGTTTTATCTTTGAGCGGATCGGCGCTGTAAACACCGTCAACATTATTCTTGCTCATTAGCAGAACTTCGGCCTCAATTTCAATCGCCCGTAGGGCGGCAGCCGTGTCGGTGGTCATATAGGGGTTGCCTGTTCCGCCCGCCAGAATAATAACGCGGCCTTTTTCCATATGCCGAATAGCACGTCGCATTAGGTACGGCTCGGCGACTTGTTCAATAGTAATTGCCGAAAGAGTTCTGGTAACAATCCCTTGCTTTTCCAGCGCATCTTGTAAAGACAGGGCGTTAATAACGGTTGCCAGCATACCGGCGTAATCTGCGGTAACGCGATCGATACCTTGTTTAGCGGCAGTGGCACCGCGCCAGATATTGCCGGCACCTATCACAGCGGCTACTTGGACGCCCATCTCAACAATGTGGCTAATTTGTTTTGCGACTCTTATAACGGTAGAGGCGTCAATGCCGTAGGCAGTGTTACCGCTGAAAGCCTCACCGCTTAGTTTCAGTAAGACTCTTTTGTACTTGGTATCACTCATTTAATACCTACTTATTCCGATAAATCAAATCGTGCTATACGACTAACCTTTATGTTTTCTCCCATTTTGGCGATATTGTTGACGATAATGTCATTGATTGTCAGGGAAGGGTCTTTGATATAGGCCTGTTTTAAAAGACAGACACTGTTTACATCCAATTCGGCTCGGTCCTCTTCGCACATATCGGCAGGGATATCTTCTTCGGAGATATATGCGGGATTCATAGCGGCAACTTGCATTGCGATATTGTGAGCAAGTTCTTTAAATTCGTCGGTGCGGGCAACGAAATCGGTTTCACAGTTAACTTCAACCATCGCTCCGATGCGTCCTCCGCAATGAATATAGGCCTCGACCAATCCCTGTTCGGTGGTTCTGTCGGCCTTTTTGGCGGCTTTGGCAAAACCCTGTTCCCTTAACAGTTCCAGTGCTTTTTCCATATCGCCTTCGGTTTTAACTAAAGCGGCACGGCAATCCATAATACCGGCACCGCATTGTTCTCTTAATTCTTTAATGCAAGCAGCAGAGACTTCCAATGTTTATCCCCCTAATTTTATTAGTTTTAAATTATTTAAGCTTCTTCTTGAGTTTCGGTTGCGACATCCGCGGCATCATCGGCAACAGCTTCTTCGGCTTCGGATGAGACGGGCATGTCACCGCTCCTGCCGGCGATAACGGCATTTGCAATCTTGCCGGTAATCAGCTTGATTGCTCTGATGGCGTCGTCGTTAGCGGGAATCGGATAATCGATTATGTCCGGCAGACAATTGGTGTCGACAACGGCAATAATGGGAATACCCAGTTTTTGCGCTTCGACAATGGCAATTTTTTCTTTAACCGGATCTATAATAAAGAGGGCATCGGGCAGGTTGGTCATTTCTTTGAAACCGCCCATGTTTTTGTTTAATTTTTCGATTTCTTCGCCAAGCTTAGAGGCTTCTTTCTTCGGAAGGCGCGCAAAATCACCTTTTGCTTG
Organism: Dehalococcoidales bacterium; assembly: GCA_041656115.1. Lineage (NCBI taxonomy): Bacteria > Bacillati > Chloroflexota > Dehalococcoidia > Dehalococcoidales > Dehalococcoidales bacterium. Next base: position 140,179 of record JBBAED010000001.1, read on the forward strand.
CTGATCTTCCAGCTTTACAAGATAATCGATTCTGGATTGAATTGCCGAGAAGTTGGTTAATACACCGCCAACCCAGCGTTGGTTGATGTAGTACATCTCACAGCGTTTTGCCTCTTCCTCAATGATGTCCTGAGCCTGTTTCTTTGTTCCGACAAAGAGGATTTTACCCCCGTCGGCAACCAGTTCTTTAACAAACTTGCAGGCCTCTTCCAGCATTGTCGCTGTCTGTTCAAGGTCGATAATGTGAATCCCGTTGCGTTTAGTGAAGATATATTTCTTCATACGCGGATTCCAATGACTTGTCTGGTGCCCAAAATGCGCACCTGATTCCAGTAATTCTTTAATTGTAGCAGTGTCCGCCAATTTTATCCCTCTTTCTAGTTATGCTTTATTAATATGTTAGTATAACATAATTAACTTTATGTAGTAAATATTCAAAACCGTTTGCCGTTCCAAGTTTACGGTATCCGTCTTTAGGCGCAAACGATTTTACAAGCCCGCTTATGATATACCACAAGAAAGAAATAACCGCAAGCGGTAGCTTTTGGAATGCCCTAGTTTTGCTTTACAAATATGCATTCAATAACCTAAAATATGGTGTCGGGCGATTAGCTCAGCTGGTTAGAGCGCTTGCTTCACACGCAAGAGGTCATTGGTTCAAGTCCAATATCGCCCACCATGTAGTTACAGTAGGGAGAACCTTTTTCCCCGCACTCACTTGAGCCGTTTTTGGCTTGGTTTGCGCATTACATAGCTTTTTTGCTAAACTATTACCTAACTTATGGGCCGTTAGCTCAGTTGGTAGAGCACCTGACTTTTAATCAGGGTGTCACAGGTTCGAGACCTGTACGGCCTACATTCAGATTCCCCTCTTTATTTTCCGTGTTGAAAATTGTGTCAAATTTTTCACGATATCTTTTCGGCTCTGCTTTGGTTATAATTCGTTTACCGGCTGTTTTAGGCTTTTTTACAAGATATTCTCTGTTTAGCAAAAAGATATTGCATCTTTGTGATAATAAGTGTAAATTATAGGCATCAATGAGCACAGAAGATTGGAAGAATAAATTATACTTAGGTGACAATCTGGACATACTCAGAAGATATGTCGCAGATGAGTCCGTTGATTTAATTTATCTCGACCCCCCTTTCAATTCCAACGCTACCTACAACATTCTTTTCCAAGAAAAGAGCGGCGAAAAATCCGCGGCACAAATTACGGCCTTTGATGATACGTGGCATTGGGGACAGGAATCTGAATTTGCTTATCAGGAAATAGTTCGTGATGGCCCAGAAAAACTAGCGAATTTGATTCAGGCTTTCCGTATGTTTTTAGGTCAGAACGATATGATGGCTTATCTGGTAATGATGGCTGAGCGATTAGTGGAATTGCACAGAGTATTGAAACCGACAGGGAGTATTTATCTTCATTGCGATCAAACTGCCAGTCATTACTTAAAATTACTATTGGATGCTATTTTTGGAGCAAATTGTTTCTTGAATAATATTGTATGGCCTAGAACCTACTCCTCTAAAGCACAGTCTAAAAGTCTAGGGCGTTGCCATGATATAATATTTTTATACAGTAAAACTAACACTTTTACTTGGTACCATCAATATGTTCCATATGATGAGGAATATATTAAAAAATATTTTAAATATCAAGACGAGACTGGTCGTAAATATCTTTCTCTAAGTCTTACCCAAAGAGGTGATGGACCTCCAAGAATATTTGGAGACAAACTTATAAAACCACCGTCAGGCATGCATTGGATATGGGGGCAAGAAAGAATTAATGAAGCTTTTAAAGCAGGGTATATTTTCTTTACTAAAAATGGTTTCCCAAGATACAAGAGATTCTATGATGAAATAGAAAATCCAGGAAAGCCAGTTTCTGACGTTTGGGATGATATAAAACCCCTAAATTCATGGCATACTGAACTGTTGGGCTATCCAACACAAAAACCTGAATCTCTGCTTGAGCGTATCATAAAAGCGTCCAGTAATGAAGGAGATTTGGTACTTGACCCATTTTGTGGCTGCGGAACAAGCATATCTGTTGCCGAAAGGTTACATAGACGGTGGATAGGTATAGATATAACTCATCTTGCTATTACCCTAATGCGTAATCGCTTACACGATACCTTTGGTAACGAATTAGCGCCATATGAAATAATCGGTCAGCCTGTCGACCTGGCTAGCGCCAAAAATTTAGCGCAGAAAAGCGAGCACTCGGGGAGATATCAATTCGAGTGGTGGGCACTCGGTTTAGTTGATGCTCGTCCTGCACAGGATAAAAAGAAGGGTGCAGATAAAGGCATCGATGGCTATATCAACTTCTTTGATGATAATTCAGGCAAAGCCAAAACAATTATAGTTCAGGTAAAAAGTGGGCACGTTAGTTCTAGCCATATAAGAGACCTTAAAGGTGTTGTAGAACGTGAAAAGGCACAAATCGGCGTTTACGTAACGCTTGAGGAGCCCACCAAGCCAATGAAAGATGAGGCGGTTGCAGCAGGTTTTTATGAACCCGAGTTCTTCCCGGGTCATTATTATCCAAAAATGCAGATATTAACAATTCAAGAATTATTAGATGGCAAAAAAATAGAATACCCGAGATATGCTCCGGAAGCCACATTTAAAAGAGCGCAAAGATTAAAAAAGGATAACGGCGAAGAGCAAGGCAAGATGTTTTAGTCGCTTTTTTGATAACATTTTGATAACGGATTTATCAAGACCATAAACACCCCGACATCACTCCACCCCCATCATCCGCAACACCTCCGGCAGTTGCCGTTCTTCTAATTCCTTCTCAAAGCGGCAAAAATCAGGCAAAGCGGAAAAGTGGAGTAAGTGCGATAAACATCGGCAATCGGAACTGCCAAATCCGGGAACAGGCATTTGTACGTCCGTTAATCCTTGCAAAATTGAGGTCCATTTACATTCCAGCTTGTCGGGGCTTAAAGAGTACCAAACTTGAATTACTTTATTTTGGCGGAGAAGGTAATCGATATGCCAATGCAGCTTCTTTTCCGCCTTTAAGTGGCGTCCCAGCCTGCTGTTTAGCCCGTTTAGCGCGCTGCCGACATAAATATAATAACCGGCGGGGAATTCATAGGTGCCTAACTTACCGATTGTAAGCAGAGAAGGCCTTTCGGCAAAAATCACCAGAGCGTACGTTCCCGCTTCATCCGTTGTCTTTTTGGGCAAAAGGTCTGATGCTTTACCGTCCATCCGCAAAAGATTATTCCTGCCCGGTACGTCCGATAATAGCATCAATTTCTATTTTAGCCCCCAGCGGCAGCTTGCCAACCTGAATTGCAGTTCTGGCCGGCGGTGCGTCGTTAAAATAGAGGGCGTAGATTTCGTTAAACCGTTTAAAGTCGTTCATATCCGTTAGATAGCAAGTAATTTTAAGCGCCCCTTTAAGAGAAAATCCGGCTTCCTCCGCAATAATCTTCAGGCGGTTTAAAGAGGCCGGGGCTTGTTCTTCAATCCCTCCCTGAACCAAGTCGCCCGTAATCGGGTCAAGCGGTAACTGCCCTGAGATATAAAGCGTTTCGTTATAGATTACTGCCTGCGAATATGGGCCGTTCGGCTGGGGGATTTTATCGGTGCAAAATACCTTTTTGTTCATTTCTATCTCCTAATTTACGGTATTATAACTAATATTTTGATACGTTAACCGTTGATATTTCTCCGCTGACGCTAAAGACAACCCGTTCGCAAATGTTGGTTACCCTGTCCGCAAAGCGCTCCATGTTGTGAGCGGCCCAAACGAGCCAAGTTACTTTGGTTATATCTTTGGGGTGCCCGATCATAAACAGAACAAGTTTGCGGAAGGTTTGGTCGTAGAGCTTATCGACTTGCTCATCACGGTTAGAAATAAGCTTGGCCTTTTCGGCATTGTTTTCTCCGAACGCTTCCAAACTGCCTTCCAGCATCTCAATAGCTCTGGTTGCCATATTATGCAGCTCGGCAGGTGATTTTAAATCGGGTTCTTTGCCAATCATTAACGTTATTTTGGCAATACCTTCGGCGTAATCACCCATTCGTTCCAGTTCGGTAACAATACTGAGCATTGCCACAATTTTACGCAAATCCTTTTCTTCCGGATGCCCCGTGCGGATAAGTTGCATACAGTTATTTTCTAAAACGTATCTTTGGTGGTCTATTTTATTGTCGTTTTTGATAACTTTAGTGGCAAGCGCAACATCTTTTTCTTCCAAACTCAGGGTTGCCTGTGCCATTGCCGTTTTAACCGTATTTCCAAAAGCTAAAACCGCTTGTTCTAAGAGTCTTAATTTATTATCGAAGCTTTCAATATCGCTTAGTGTATCGGCTACCTGAAGCTCATCTCCCGAAAGCCCATCCTCGACGGCTTCGTTGACGCGTGTGCCGGATTCGTCAATCTCTTTGCTGACCGCTTTTAATCTGAACTTTAAGGTTACGCGGTCGATAATCTCAAAAAAGATCCATTTGATTACGATGCTCCCCGCCACAAGGTAGAAAAGGACGAAAATTATGTAAGGGGGCTGGGGCCATATTAAATACATTATCCAGCTCCAGACCAAAGAAAAAACAACCCCCAAAACGACTTTCATAAAATTGATATCGAGCTTGATTTTAAGTGCTTTCATAACTTTTACTCCCTTGTTTGAACTTGAAGTTTTACCGTAATTTTGCACCGGTATCGGTATATTTTGAAAAAGAGGCGTTAGCCTGTCTCTTTTATTATTCAACTAATTTAAAGCGGGTTACATCTACCAGCCCCATATCCGTTAGCCTGAGTTCCGGAATTACGGGCAGCGCCATAAAAGAGAGCGTTGCGAACGGGTCAGCAAGTGTCGAACCCAGTTCGGCGGCAATCTTTTTTAAATTCTGCAGCTTTTCCGCTACCGTTTCTAACTGTTCCACCGACATTAATCCCCCGATAGATAGTTGCAGGCTCCCCAATACTTTACCGTTTTGAGCTACCGCTATCCCGCCCTGTAACTTCTCTATTTCTTTAACTGCCGCATAAATATCTTCGTCGTTTGTTCCGGCGGCAATGATATTATGCGAATCGTGGGCGACGGAGGTAGCGAGTGCACCTTTTTTAAGCCCCAACCCTTTAATAAGCCCTTTACCGATATTGCCGCTGGCTCGGTGCCTTTCGATTACCACCAGTTTTAAAAGGTCTCTTTTGGTATCGGTGCAGATATAGCCATCTTTGGTTTGAACCGTTTCCGTTTTCATTTTGGTAACGATTTGATCGGGGACAATTTCAATTACAAGGCTATCTTCGCCTTTGCTTTTGAGCTTAAGATCAGATACGTCAAACGGTTTTATTCTAATCGTATCCGTTAAAGATTTTGCCGCGGGCTGTTTGATATCAAATAAGGCCTTTCCTTTTTTTGCAACGTTTCTCCCTTGATAGAAAACCATATCTATATCAAAATCGGATAGGTTATTAACGGTAATCAGATTAGCAATATATCCGGGGGCGATGGCTCCGATTCTTTTAAGCCCAAAGTATTCGGCGGGGTTAATGGTTGCAAGCTGAATTGCCCTTATCGGGTCGAGCCCTAATCTAATTGCTTTACGTACTACGGCATCGATATCACCGTCGTTTAACAAATCAAAACAACTGCGGTCATCAACAACAAACATACATCTTTTATAAGTTTTATCGGTTACTAATGGTAACAGTTCTTGCAGATTCTTTTCGGAAGAACCTTCCCGAATCATTATATGCATTCCCCGCATCAGCTTTTCTTTGGCCTCGGCCAAGGTTACCGATTCATGGTCGGAATAGATTCCGGCGGAAATATAGGCGTTTAAATCGTTACCTGTTAAATTGGGGGCATGTCCGTCTATCAATTTATCCCGATACAAACCGATTTTATCCAAAACATTGGCGTCTTTGAAGATGACACCCGGAAAGTTCATCATTTCGCCCAGCCCGATTGCATTTTTGCGGCGCATAACTTGCTGTAATTCTTTAGCGGTAATATTTGCTCCGGAGGTTTCCATGTTGGTTGCCGGGATACAGGAAGGGGCCATAAGAAATAAATCCAGAGGCAGCTTTTTGGCCGCACTAAGAACATAATCGACAGCGTCCAATCCGCAAACGTTGGTTAGTTCGTGTAAATCGGTAATAACGGTTAGTGTCCCCCTCGGAACTACCGCACGGGCATATTGCCCGATATCCAACATAGAGCTTTCAATATGGGTATGTCCGTTGATTAAAGCGGGTAACAGGTACTTGCCGTTAAGGTCGATTATTTTTCGGGATTCGGAATAGTTTCCGATACCGGCGATTTTGCCTTTATAAACAGCTACGCTACCGAGTTCAATCTCCCCCGAAAAAACATTTACTGTTTGGGTGTTGGAAAAAATCAAATCGGCCGGTGTTTCGCCTCTGGCTACCGCTATTAATTCGGATAAATTAGCAGTCATCTCATCTCACTTTGCTGTTTTGGTTCGTCTAAAACACAAATGTCGGGCAGGTTGCGAAACTTCTGATTAAGATCAAGCCCGTATCCGACAATAAATTTGTCAGGGACACTAAATCCAAGATAATCTATATCTACGGCGCATGTGCGCCGTGACGGTTTATTTGTTAAAGCGCACACTCTTACCGAGGCAGCCTGTTGTTCTTCCAGCATATCTTTTAGGAATTTAACGGTTAACCCGCTGTCCACAATATCTTCCACTATTAGCACATGCCTGTTTTTAACTTCAAAAGAAATATCTTGTACGATGTTAATTTTCCCGGAACTCTTTGTGTCCTCGTTGTAACTGGAAAGCCTGACAAACTCTATTTCCAGCGGAAAGTCCAATTGCCGGGCTAAATCTGCCATAAAGATAAAAGACCCTTTGAGAACCGACACAAAGAGCGGGTTTTTGTCTTCATAATCCTGCTTTATAACTTGCGCTAACTGCCTGACTTTGAAGTCTATTTCGTTTCTGCCGTACAGAACGGTTAGGTTTTCTTTGAAGCTCATATTAACTGAGATTATAAACCCTGTTTTTGGTATTGTCCACACGCCGAATCCGGATTTTAAAAATTAAGGCGCAAGTTCTTTTGTTTTTAGAAAAACTTCATAATTCGGGGTATAATAAGCCGCCGGGTTTATAAAACAAGCGGAAAGGAAATCTTAAAATGGATAAGCCTATGTTGGGAATTATTACACCGATGGAGGATGAATTCCGTTTGCTTTTTGACGGGATAACAAACCCCGTGCAGTATCAATATTCGGAAATCCTGCTTGTTTCCGGGGTGCTTGGCGGTATGCCGGTTGTAATTGCCAAAAGCGGCATGGGTAAGGTTAACGCGGCACTTGCCGCCCAGATTATGATTGACCGCTTTAATATTGAGAGGCTTGTAATGCTTGGTGTGGGTGGTGTGCTTAACAGTGAACTTAACATTGGTGATGTTGTCGTTTCCCAAGATGTTCTCTATCATGACTTTGATGCCGTCGGGATGGGTTTTAAACCGGCGGAAATTCCTTATTTTGGCAAGAGCATCTTTAATGCGGATAAGGCACTGATAGAGTCGGCACTTTATGCTTCGACAGAGGCATTATCCAAACTGCAGGGTAAGTACCCGGCAATGCTAAAACTGAATGAATGTCAGCCCAAAGCGGTTCTCGGCAGGATTCTTACCGGTGATCAGTTTATTGCCGGAGTTGAGAAAAAAGAACAACTTATTGCATCATTCGGCGGGGATTGCGTTGAAATGGAAGGGGCGGCGGTTGCTCATACGGCCTATGTTAACGGGAAACAGTTTGTTATTGTCAGGGCCCTTTCGGATGAGTGCGGAAGTGATGCGGAAATAGATTTCTACGAATATTTAAAAACAATCGCCCCGCATCTGCTGTTTGAAATTGCGGTGTGCATGATTGACCGTTTGCGTAACGAATAAAAATAACGGCGCCAATCTTATTTGCGTACTTACATTTTTACTTCTAAGCTATTCGTCTGCTTGCTGGCTTTTCCTGTCCAGCATTGCTTTAAACAGTTTCAGGCGTGTTTTTTCTTCTCTGTTGCGTTCTTCAAACTTCATTGAAAGGAACTTAATAGTTTCTTCAAGGTTGGGGATTATAATATTATCAAGGGCGTTAACGACGCGCTTAATCTGGTTTATCTCATGCCCCAGCGTATCCATGGTGCTTTGTAATTCGGCGAGTGCCACCAGCGTTTCCAGGCATTTTTTGAATTGGTCGGTGGTTTTATCCAAAACAGCGGAGGTATCTGTCATGCTGTAACTGTAACTGCCGTAATCAATCCCGTTTAGTTCAAGTGAGGGTACTCTGGTTCCGGCGATGTAACGGCAGCCTGTTGTTAGCGAAAGGTTACTGTTTGCGGTTGAGGCAATAAATTCTTTTTCAAGGGCGGTATAGCCGTTAAAACCGGCCGAAACCGAAAGCATTTTATATGCCAGCGGAAATTCATCAATCATTCTTTTCCGAACTTCAACGGTTTCGCGAACGGTTTGCAGAAATTCAAGCATTAAAATAGATAAACGGTCCTTAATAATCCGCTTAATCCTTTTTGCCAGTACATATCTTCTTTTTAGGCGGATAAGTTCAATTTTTGTCGGTCTTACCGTAAGAATTTGCGCCATAATACTGTTTTATCCTTACTGTGCGTACTTGGGCAGGTATTTCTTAATCAATCTTTCATTAATCAGTTTTAAGTCTTCCTCGGGTAATATCGAGAAAAGGTTCCATCCGGTGTTAAGTGTATCAATTACGCTTCTTTTTTCCTGTTTGCCTTGGGTAATAAATTCTTTTTCAAACCTCTCGGCAAATGATAAGTAAACCTTATCGCGTTCGCTAAGGGCTTCCGTGCCGATAATCGTTGAAATTTCCCTGAGGTTATTGCCCTCGGCATAGGCGGCGTAAAGCTGCATAAATACGTTGTTGTGGTCTTCGCGTGTTTTACCGGCGCCGATTCCTTCTTTCATCATGCGCGAAAGAGATAAGAACACATCAATCGGCGGATAAACGCCCTTTCTTTCTAAGGCTCTTGATATTACGATTTGCCCTTCGGTGATATAACCCGTAAGGTCGGGGATGGGGTGCGTGATATCGTCATCGGGCATGGTTAAAATCGGCAGCATGGTAACCGAACCCTTTCGGCCGATAATTCGGCCGGCTCGTTCGTAAATGCTGGATAAATCCGTGTACATATAGCCGGGGTAACCGCGGCGCGATGGAATTTCTTCACGCATCGCCGAAAGCTCGCGCAGCGCTTCGCAATAGTTGGTCATATCGGTTAAGATTACCAAAATATGCATATCATGTTCCCAAGCCAAATATTCAGCAGCGGTAAGCGCCATTCTCGGGGTTGAGATACGTTCCACGACCGGGTCCGAAGCGGTGTTAATAAAGGCAACCGTTCTTTCCCTTGCGCCGGTGGCATCAAGGTTTTTAATAAAATAGGCTGCATCATCGTAGCTGATACCGATTGCGCCAAAGACGATGCCGAATTTTTCGTCGGTACCGCTTACGGTAGCCTGGCGCATAATTTGGGTAACAATCTGATTATGAGGCAAGCCCGAGCCGCTAAAAACAGGCAGTTTCTGACCCCTTACCAGAGCGTTGAGCCCGTCAATGGCGGATATGCCGGTTTCAATAAATTCTGACGGAGGCTGTCGGCTGGCAGGGTTAATCGGCATTCCGTTAATATCGAGATAACCTTGCGGCACAACCGCCGGGATATCGTCAATCGGTTCGCCCATACCGTTAAATATGCGCCCGAGAATATCCGGCGAAACTCGAAGGCGCAGCGTTTCGCCGCTGCTGCGTAGGGTGCATCTGGCAAGGTCAACCTCGCTGACACCCCCGAAAACCTGGATAACGGTGGCATCTTTACTGACATCAATCGCTTGCCCCGTTCGTATTTCTCCGTTAGCGAGTTTTACGCTAACGATTTCCCCGTATTTGATATTGGGAATGCTTGCCGCAACGATTAAAGAACCCTTAGCGCGGGTTATATCTTTTGTTTCTCTGATATATGTTGAATCTTGTGACATTTTATACTCCCTTTACCAACGCCAGGTCGGATTCCATTTCACTCCACAAAACGCCGAGCCTTTCCTCAAACTCCTCGTTGGGGATATCTTTCATACGGGCGATTTTGTAGATTAAAGGCGAATTACGCAGTTCTGCAACCTTAATTTCCTCATTGGAAATCTTATTTCTGGCAAGTTCGTTAAACTTAATAATCGTTTTAAGCATCATATGGGCCCGTTTGGGCAAGCAGTAAGTATCAATTTCATTATAGGCACTCTGCTGAAGGAAATCTTCGCGAATCATTTTGGTTGTCAGGAGTGTCATTTTATCGCTTTCGGGCAGTGATTCGGGGCCTACAAGCTTAACAATTTCTTCAAGGTCGGCTTCTTGCTGCAGTAATTGCAGCGCTTCACTGCGAATTTCCGCCCAGTTCGGATCGATATCCGCCCACCACTCCCGCACCGAATCGGCATACAGGCTATAACTGGAGAGCCAGTTGATAGCCGGGAAATGGCGCTTGTTCGCCAGTGATACATCAAGGGAGTAGAGCGCCTGAACGATACGCAATGTATTTTGGGTTACCGGTTCGCTAAAATCGGCTCCGGGGGGGCTTACGGCGCCAACCACGGTTACCGAGCCCTGTCTTTCGGGACCGCCGACACACTGTATGAGACCGGCTCGCTCATAGAAGGAAGAGAGCCTTGAGCCGAGATAGGCCGGAAAGCCTTCTTCACCCGGCATTTCCTCTAAACGTCCGCCGATTTCACGCATGGCTTCCGCCCAGCGTGATGTGGAATCCGCTACAAGCAGTACGTCGTAGCCCATATCGCGGTAGTATTCCGCCATAGTAATACCGACATAAATACTTGCCTCACGCGCCACCACCGGCATGTTGGATGTATTGGCGATAAAAACCTCTTTTTCCTGTAACATCCTGCCGCTGTTGGGTTCTTTTAATTCCTTAAAACTGTAAAGGACATCGGCCATTTCATTACCGCGTTCACCGCAGCCGACATAAATATTAAGTTGGGTTTGAGACCAGCGCGCCAGCTGTTGCAGGGTTACTGTTTTGCCGGTACCGAACCCGCCGGGAACACAGGCCTTGCCGCCGAGCGCCAGAGGGAACATATAATCCATAATGCGCATACCGGTAACCAAGAGCTTGGTCGGGTCATATCTGGTAATGTAGGGGCGCGGTTTTCTTACCGGCCAGCGATGAATCATGGGAATTTCCAGGATTTTACCGTCTTGTTCGATTTTTACTACCGGTTCTTCGATTGTAAATTCGCCTTTGCCAATACTTTTAACGGTCCCGCGGATACCGTGCGGAATCATAACTTTATGGTCAATCAAATGGGTTTCGGGAACAATACCGATGATATCGCCCGGTTTTACTTCGGCGCCGATACTAACGGTCGGCGTAAAATCCCACTTTTTCTCACGGGATAATGCGGCCGCTTTAACGCCCCTGCGTAAAAAGGAGCCCTCTTCCATCATAACGGACAGGGAGTTTTGCAGCCCGTCGTAAATTGAGCCGACAATACCGGGCCCCAGTTCGACCGTTAAAATGGCACCTGTCGGCCTTACTATTTCTCCGACACCGATGCCCTCGGTTCCCTCATGAGCCTGAATTACGGCTTTATCGCCGACAAGCCCGATTACTTCGCCGACAATTCCTTCTTCACCTATTTCAACAATTTCATATACCTGTGCCCCGGTCATTCCTTCGGCAATGACTACGGGCCCCGATACTCTCCACGTTTTTCCCATTTTATACAGACTACCTCCCCAAAAGATACCTATATTTCGATATCAAATCCGGTAAACTTTCTGACATAATCCTTATAATATTTGTTTACGTCTTCGGTGTGTTCGCCGCGCTTCGACGGCACTTCAATAATTACCGGCGTCAGAATTTTGTTATCCCGTTGTTTTTCAATCAGATCCCGAACAAATTCGGTATAAGTTTCCTGAATCGCAATTACACCGACCTTCGGGTCTTCCAAAAAATTCAAAAAAGATGTGCGAACCTCTTCTTTAGGCGGGGAATCGTTTTCCGGTACTACATAATAACGCCTAACCCCGGCAAGGCGCAGTCCGCTCACCAAATCCTTGTCTCCGATTACCGCTATTTCCAAACCTATATCGGACATTATCCCACCGTTACCAAGTAATCTTTAATATTTTCCAAAGGAATGCCGTCAAATACCGCTTTATAAATAATGCGGACATTACGCATTTCCGTTTCCTTAACATAGAGATACCAAACGACATCAGACGCTGTCATAACACCGGATGATAAAATATCTTTTAAAAACGCAAAGCTCTTTTTTTCAAAAAAGACATCAATTGCGGCAACGTCTTCGTCTTTATTAAATTCGGTAATTATTTCCTCAATCAGCGGCTTATATTGCGTGCCTTCCAGTTTAGCCGGTAACTCGTTCAGTTTAAGCGACAACATTTCGTTTGCCGCCGATTTGGATATCAGATACCCGCCCCCGATTGTTTTATCGGCTGTGTCGCTAACAGTGCGGGCAACGATTTTTCTTATAACCGTCTTGAGTACCTTTAAATCGGCCATTGCGCCGAATACCCCGGCTAATTTATAACCGCCGTCAATACTTCCCGAAATGGCTAACAGTTCGCTGTAATAAGCCTCGCTAAAGGCGATTTCTATTTCGTTTAAAGCCTCTTTTTTGTCGAGTGTTTCGTAGTTTTTCAAAATACCGGCATAGCTTAAAAGGTTAGCGTCAACCAAAATATCAACAACCTGCGATAAATCTTTGGCGCTTTCAAGTTCGGGCAGAAATCCGCCCCAATTCATAACCCCCGCAGGAATCAGCGGAATCTTTTGCCCTGTTTTTAAGGCGCGCAAAACACCGTTGATATTCATAAGGTCATACTTCGTAACATAAGCCTGCAAAAGCATTTTGATTTCATTGGGGACGGAGTTAAACCAGTAAATGCGCTCGACGGATTTATTAAAATACGCCCATAATTGTCGGTCCGCCTCGTCAAAATCGGCCGGCGAAACCCCTGCCAGATATTCCCCGATTTCGGTATCGCTAAGGGCGTCCGCAATATCCTGAACACGCGCAAGCCTCGCTGTTTCCGGTATCGGTCGATAGACGGCTGTTCCGGACTCCGCGCTTTTAAGAAAAGCAGCTATAAATGCGTATTCACCACTTACCATTTTTTAGCTCCGATTATTCCAATAAATCCTTGCTTATTTGAGGGAGAATTGTCGGCATTAGCATTCCAAGCCGAGCATCATAGGTATTATCAATCAGGTTTCTCCCGTCCAAGCTTTCAATTTTTATCCCGCCCAAGCAGTCGCAGGTTCTAATCTCTTTGACTTTGCCCTCAAGTTCTTTATCTTCGGCGACAAGCTGTTTGGCAATAGGGGCGTCACTTTCTTTAACATAAAGAATTACGCTATCCGTTCCCATCTCTTTGGCGGCGTTTTTTGCAAGCAGACGGAAGTTTGCCGAATCCGGCTTTAAACCGGATAGGTTCTCTTTAATTTTGCTTATTATCAAATCAATGGCTTTGGCTTTGGCAATCGATAATTCTTTGCGCACTTCAATTGCCGCATTAGCCTTAATCAAAGCCGCTTCCGTTTCAGCTTCGGCGATAATCGCATTTCTTGCTTCTTCAAACGCCAATTGTCGTTTTTTGGCGGCAATTGCCCGTTTTTCGGCCGCTTTTAATTCGGCGCCGCTTACTATCTCTTTAGCCTCAAGCCGAGCCTTTTCCAGAATTGTTTTGCTGATATTGTCGATTGACATAATCTTCTTCCTATATTAAGCCTAACATGCTCAGTGTCATTATCGAAAAAACCAAACCGAGTACGCCTAAAAGTTCCACAAACACAGCCAGCATCATCGCGTTAACCAAAATTTTGCCGCGGGTTTTAATCAGTAACGATATACCCGATGCGCAGATTTTGCCCTGATAAATGCCGGAGAAGCATTCGGCGCCTGCCGTAATAATTCCGGCACCCAAGACAATAAGCCCGCTGCTGACGCCGGAAATAGTGGGGACAACCGAAGTAATGATAATAATCAAGACAATCAAGCCGTAGAAGGTTTGTGTCATCGGCAGCGATGCCAAAAGAATCACGTTTCTTAATTGCCCCGAATCTTCGGATAGTGTCGCCGCGCCCGATGAACCGGCAACCCCGATTCCGATAGCCGATCCTATCAAACCGCCTACCAATGCCAGTGCCCCGCCTAATGTTGCAAGAGATGCAGCATCGAATTCCATTGTTTCCTCCTTAACTTGTCTGCCAAATTATTTAGCAGAGATGTTTTATACGGTAACTCTTTTCTTTATTTTGAAGGGTTTGTACTGATAGCCGCCACCCTCATAAAATTTAAACAGAAACTCCACAAAGCACAGGCGCAGGGAGTGGATAAATCCGGTAATTCCGCCAAGTAAAAGGTTGATGGCATGTCCGAAGACAAAGAACAACAACCCGATTATAGCTCCGATAACCGTGCCGACAGGCCCGCCGAATAAATCCCCGAACGTGCCGGTAAGCATATTAAATGTGGAGGCCAAGTAGAAAGTTGCCATTCCCACACCGGCTAAACGGGCGTAGGACATCACATCTCCCAACAGCCCCGTCAGGTCAAAAATCCACATAAAAGAGCCGAGCCCGCGGTTAATGGCCAGGTTGCTGGCAATAATCAGTGCGATTCCGGCTAGCATTACATAGCTTAATATCGAATAAAGCGCGGCACTCATACCGGGGATACTGACCTTTAAGATCGAGTTAATAATTACCGGAAGGCCAAACTGGAGTAAAAATATGCCGACTTTATTAACTGCCGTCCAACGGTCTTTATTTTTTACGGCTTTTACAAGCGCGAGTGCATATCCGATATTAACGTGTACCAAACCGATTCCCAGTGAAATAACAATAAAGGTTACCGGGTCTCCCAGCAAGTTTTTAATTGTTGTGCTTAAAGCAAAATTTTCCAAACCGAATAAAAGGTAGACGTCTCCGAGGTATTGTCCGACCAGCAGCCCTGCGATTAAGCCCGCTCCGCAGCAGGTGTAAATAAGCCGCTGGAACGTTTTAAACTCATCTGTTTGAGGGTCGTCAACAAATTTCGGCAGTAAAAACTTGGCAAGCAGCGCAATACCGATAGCGTAAATAACATCGCAAATCATTAACCCAAAAAAGAGCGCAAAGGAATAGCTTATAATCGGGGTTGGGTCCCACTCTTGGTATTTGGGTCTTCCAAAAAGGTTGACAATGATTTCAAAAGGACGGAATCCGCCCTTATTTTTTAGTTTTGTCGGAGGTTCTTCCCCATCTGCGGGGTATCTGACATCCAGATAAATATTTTGGATCTTATCTTTTAGCTCGTGAACGACTGTTTCGCGGCTGTCATCCGGTACCCAGCCGGAAATCATAACCGCATATTTGGATTCAACGGCCTTTTCCAAAACCGCAAGCCGCTCTTTTTCCGAAACGAGCGCCACATATAACATCGAGAGCTTGGAAAAGTTGTTTTCAATTTTTTTCTTTAACTTGGCATTTAAGGAATCAACCTCATCGGTTAAGTCGGTGATATTTTTAACGGAGTTATCAATAAAGTCCTTAATCGAAATATTTTCGTTTACGGCGGGAACGTTTATTCCGCTTGCCTCGGTAATCAGTGCTTCAAAAGCGGATAAGTCTGCGGCGCTGCCGACACCGTAAATAACGGTATTATCTTCGGATATTGCAATAACGGGTTCAATAAGGTACTGCTGTATTTTTTCGCTGTACTTGCGATAAGCTTCGTTATTTAGAGAAAAAGTTCTTGCAAACAGGTATTTACCGGTATAGTGCAAATCAGACATTAAGATGTTTTGGTTTGTGCTTAAAGGGGTAACGTAACGCACCGTTTCTTCGGTGTTTTTTAATTTTTCGGTTGCCGCAACACCGGTTTCATATAATTCTTCAAAGTCTTGATAAAGTGCGTTAACTTCTTCGGCAAACTCGGCGTTGGTGCGGGTGTAGATGATTTCGGTGTCTTTGTCGGTGGTTATTGAGTTTGCCTTATCGGCGTAACTTAGCATTTTGGAGACGTTTGCAAGGAGGGAGTTTATATTTTCTTTTTCGTTTTCAATCAGGTTTTTGTCAACGGGGGTCAATTCATCACTGCTTTCGACATGCAGAACGCCGATTTTTTGCAGCAACCGCAACACCGTATCGCGCTCATCCTTAACGGCTAAAACCTTTAACTTTAGCATCGATTCCGGCTTGTTGACGATGATGGGTATCACTTAATTTGATCCCCCAGGATAATGCCGACAACCCTTTGAGCGATGTCGTTAATCTTTTGGGGCGGCAAATCGGATATGCTTTGGGCTTTTAAATTTGACTCTGCGATTTGGCGGTTCGCAAAGCTGCGCGCTTCATCAACTATCTTTTTGGCTTCCGCCCGAGCTTCGTCGAGGTTGAAATTATCTGTTTTTGTAACAGCGCTGTCTGAGTCCGCTTCGGAAATTATACGTTTAGCCTCGTATCCGGCGGATTCAAGGATTTTTTCCGCTTCATCTTCAATTGACTTCAGCTTCCCGATCATGCCTTCCATATGTAATCCTCAATTATTCTTTAGACGTTATAAAAAACAAAAGCACCCAAACCTTTTCGGTCGGTATGCAAATTATTAACAATTTAAAGAAGGCTCTGAGTTTTAACTATTAAAGACACTAAAAAACGGTAGCGCAGCCACCGCCCTTTAGCGCCGTTATTTCTTTTCGAGAAACATAACCGGCTTGCAGCCCATTTAAGACACCTCTTTCAGGCTAACGCCTCATAGTATAGCGAATAATTAAGTAGTTAGCAAATTAAGGATTTATTGGCCGAGATTGCGAAGATTTAATAGAGGATGCTTTCGATTTTGAAATATTTAAAAGAAACGGAAAGTTGATGATAAATAAGACATTTATGCTGGGAAAAGCAGTTCTGTGTTATGCGAACGATAAGAAAAGACCTGGGTGTAATATTTATTAAATGCAATAGATTGTGCGATATTATAATCTGAGGTTGAACAAGTAAAATGGTGTTTTCTTGTAAACGAAAATCTAATTATTCAACAGTTTCTATGTTATAACCCAATGTTTCCCCTAGTATTATACATCCCTCCAGTAAATCATTATATTTATTTTCTGACAATGTTATGCCTTTTTTTGAAGGAAAGTATTCTTCTCTGTCTTTTCCCATAAAGAAGATTCGAATATCAATATATTTTGTACCTTTGTATTCATTTAGCATTATTCGAATCTGTTCCTTGGAATTCTTTTGGAATGAATGGATTAAAATCCCAAACTCTTCGCTTTCCATTTCACATCCTCCACATAAAACAATAGTGGGGAAACATCCCCCACTATTGTACCACTGGCTATACTGAAACTCTAGTTGGTGATACTGCCAGAATCCCTTAATTTTTCGGACATATCATCTGCTATTAAATTAAATCCTTTCATTGATCCTGCCATAGCCGCTCCGTCAGCATTATCATTTCTCCAATAATCCGGCGATATAAACTCTTCAAGATTCGTGAGAATATTTTTGATATCACTTATGGAAGGATCGCTTATTCCATTTACCCTTAATTCTTCTAAAATATCAAAAGCCAGTATATGAAAACTAAAAACACCCGGTGTTTTTTGTATAACATATTCATTTGGTGTCTCAAATGCTTCTGGTATTAATTCCTGTAATGCTATCCAAAGATATTTTATTTTTTCGGCCAATCTAGTTGGTGTCCATGTACTATACGGGCGCTGATTTAAAATGGGTTTTAAGGATGTGCTAAAAGATAATTCCCTCACGATGTGGCCACTTTCCTTTCTGCTGTTTGGTGGCTGTATTTTGCCCTTCCACGGTGAATCATGGTCCATTCCGAGTATTTTGATTATTTCGGCCGACGTTGCTTCCCAAACCCTGCCAGATAGCCTTATTGCTCTTCTTCCTTCTGGCGAGCCATCTGAATATTTTAAGGCCAGTAATCTTCGAGCTAAATCTGTACGCACCTTCTTCATGGTTTCATTGATAATTCTAAATTGATTGGCCTCATCTTCTGATTCCATATTTTCTATTATCACTATTGGCAATTCGTAGTCCAACAGCCTGTCTAATCCAAACTCTTCAATTGCTCTTTTAATACCATACACCCTGTGTTGCCCATCCACTATATAAATCTCTGAATTAGCGGGGATGTCAATAAACTCTCCCTCTTTTTCCAACTGCCCCCTGTAACTCAACAATATACTTGTGGGTAATAAAGGGCGGGATTCATTTTTTAAATAACTCGCCACTTTTTTTGTTCGAGCAGGTTCTGGCATTCTTTGATACCCTTTATATTCCCCGCCTTCCTCTCTATAAACATCCACTTCGCAAGCATCTACCAAATCCCCCGCTTTTACTACTCCGGAATACAATTGAACGCCCTCTTGTCTAAACGGAATAACCTTAATTCTCATTTTATCCTCCTGATCAACATATTATTTTTTTAGATCAAGATTATTATATAACTGATCATTAGGTTTGTCAAGTATTAAAGATCATTTTTTGAACAAATTTTCAACATTGAAAAGAATTTGTCACTCTAATTAGTTAATTGGCCGGAATTGCGAAGATTTAAAGGTATAACTTAAACCATTACAGTTTTGAAAATAATCTGACGGCTTCCAAAATCCGCCCGCCTCTTTTCTCTTATAAAACCCGATTTTTGATTCAAAAACCCTAGAACTCGCCCCAATCTGTTGTTATAATGTAGGGGGATTAGAGGCTCTAAACGGCAATAATTCCGATAGGAGGATACAGTGAACGAGATAGAACGTACGGACAGTAAAGAGATAATCCACCCCGGCGAATTTAATCTGGAAGAAAAGCAAATGCTGGAACAAATCTATGCCGGAGCGGGGCTTGAGCCTGTGGTTGAGGCCGGAATTAAGGATTACGATGAAAAGATGCAAAAGGAGAGCAAACTCCTTAACAAGGTTTTGGGAACCCGCGGGAGCGATATTAAGGGTTACGGGGAAGCGGTAGCCAAGAGGGTTGCCTTTGCCGTTTACCAGACGTTAAACCGTCAGTACGGCGGTAAAATGGGCGATTTGCGAATCCATATCAACGCCCTTCAGGACGAGCGCGATCGCGCCCGAGATAAATATGATGACCTAATGGGGCGTGTGGTAGGCATTCTCGGTGAAGAATACAAAAACCTGCGCACGGATTCCAAAGAATATATGGTAAAACTAACCACTATTCTGGATTCGGACCTCAAGGAATCGCGCATAGATCAAAAAGCGTTAGCGGAAACGCTTGCCGATATCGACGGCCTAAGAGACCAAATCAAACGGTTGGAAAACGAAAAAGAAGCCTTAATTAAAGAACACGCCGATAAAGAGACGGCACTGATAAAAGAAAGCGACAGGGTCGCTGCCGAGTTGAAAAATGAAATCGCCGGTAAGCAAGAAGAAATTGTAAAGCTTGAACAACAATCGGAAACCCTAACCGGAGAGCTTGCGGTTTCTCGCGGCCAATACGAAAAGCTGGCAACCAGCGCCAACCAAGTGGCAGTAGCTATTAACTATGAAGAAATCGGTGCGGCGCATGCTGAAAGCCTTTATAAATATCTGGTTGAGGATTCCAAAGTCCCGAAGTTTGTTCTTGAGGGCGTTGGCAAGTTTATCGATTTTAATAAGTACCTTAGAACGGCGGTTGCTAAGGGAGCGGAAGAAGCCACCGTACAAGCCGATGCGATACTTAAGGACGGTATGGAGGGGTAGGGAATAGATCTGTTTTTGATTGTAAAAGCTTTTTGTTAAATTTTTTCGATGTAATTTTGTAATGTTTCTACATCGTAAAGAGATACATTTCCATTGTTGCAGACCAGATAGAACTTAATGTCCAGTTTATGCCAACCAAAACCGCACAGATTTTTTCTAAGGACTTTTATGTAGTCTTCGGTTAGCGGGATTGCCAATGCGTGGCTTGCATTTGTGTCTGTCATTCGACTGATAATTTGTCCAACACCTATTAAAAAGTTCATTTCCGCAGATACGTATCCACCCCTGTCTTCTCCTTTTATTTCGACTATTGTTTTTTCTCCGTTTTTTTCTATAATCAGGTCAATTTTACCGCTTTTACATGGAACTTCCGTACTTATTTTGTAATTCTGAGTTTTAAAGTAATTGGTCAGCATATATTGGATTGCGCTCTCTGTAAAAGGATTCTCTTTGTCTTCATTGGGGATATTGGAATCTTTGCGAGAAACACATTTGCAACATATCCAACCTTCCCCCTCTTTTCCGCGTTTTGCACTTAACCATGACAAAGCCTCATTATGGTCGTCAAAAAATATTTTATTAACGTTTACGTTTGTTTTTTTAATCCAAGAACATGAGGCTGCGTGTAATTTATTATTTGTTGTAGGTTTAATACCGCCCGCAAAGTCGTTGTAAATAAACCCTATTCCTCTACCATGTAAATAGTTCAATCTTTCATTTGTTTTTATTATTTCCATTTATGTAGTTCTCCAATCATTTATTTTTGTTAACATTTTCGTTTTCAAATTCTTGAAGAATTTTGTCTATTTCATTTCTGGTAAAATTATCACCGTGGTCTTCTTCAATCGTATTGGTTTTAGGAGTAAATTCCCAATTACCAACGTGTTCTACTTCAGGATTAAAAAATGTTGCCATTGTTAAGCTTTCTTTGGTTATTAGCTTCCTATATTTTCCAATCTCGGCTTCAATAACTATGAACTTTACGGGTTTGTTAGTAATTGAATATTGTTTTTTCACTATATTTGCGATTGTTTTCATCAAGGTTTCCTTTGGGCGCTCGTACCCCCATTCTTCAAGAGCATAAGTCCCCTTTATCCCAACCCAAACTATACCTTTTCCTTCACGTCCTAGGGTAGCATGGATATTTTTTTCGGAATAGCATGCATCGGGGAATAAATCTAGTAACTTATTGCTTATTTTTGAAAAATGTGAAGGCTCGCCCAATTGTTTTAATGTTAAAAATATTTTTTGCCATAGATTTAATTTTTTTATTATATTAGTTACGCTTTCCTTTATAATTGTTTGACGATCACCTTCAATTAAGGGGCAGTCTTCTCTAAAAATAATATCCTCCAGGCAATTGTTTTGGCAAAAAATGTGTTTCCATGCTTCAAGGGAAGAATCATTCGATGTAAATTTTCCAATCATTTTGATATTGGTTTTAGGGAATTTATTAATCGGTATATCAAGGAGCTTAAATAAAAACATTATTTCATTTTTTATTTTTGAATCTAATATCAAACTACACTTTTTGTTCAGAATATAAATAAGTAGGAGGGACAATAACAATTTTTTATTTGGTACAAGGCTGATTTTCTTCCATGCTTTTACTTGTATTTGTCTTATTCGTTCTCTTGTTCTGTTATATAGGAGCCCTATTTCTTCAAGGGTTAATTTTTTTTCTCCAAATAAACCTTCTCTATAAGAAATGACCGCCCTTTGAGTGCAAGTTAGCCCATCTATCATGTCTTTTAAAGTATTAAATATTATATCTTCTGTAAAGGGTGAATAATTTTTTAAATAATACCTATTTAATATGTCTATCTGTACAGATTCTAGTCGATTTTTATCTATAAACGACAAGATGTATGCTAATGGAAACGTGTAGTTATCATTCGAGTAGGTTCGCAGGTTGATTAAGCCGTAGGCATTACCAAATTCAATAAATTCAGTGGGTATTGTAGTCCATTGGCTCTGTAATCGAAGATTGTTAATTTCGAATAGCAATTGCTCGGAGGATAAAGAGTGTAATCTGAGTGATGCTAATCGAAAGTTGATTCGAATAAACCTTTTAAAAAGAGTATCCTTTGATATGAAGACTGATGGGAAATCGGTTGTATGCCAAATGAATAAGTTACTGTTTTCAATTTTTACCAAAATTTCCTCAATATCATCTTCATAAAAGTGTACAGTTATATCTTCGGCTTGGAATGCATGAGGTAATTCTGCAAGTGTCCTTATAATGTAATTTTGTTGGTCATTATTCATGCCCTGTGTGGTATAGTCCCCCCACTTATTTGCTCTGCGATTCGGCGAGTCCCCTTTTCACAGCTGCCCCAATTTAAATCTACTGGAATCATTTCAATTTTTGGTATATATCTGCGTAAAATAATTACTTTTTCCAACCATTTTCTTTTAACCCCCAAATCTCTTTCTAAATGATTGTATATCCCATCTATTTCTACTTCCAGTTTTTTTAGATCATCAATAAATTTAAAAATAATGTCTCCCAGTTCCCATATTTTTCTTGCGGGTAATTTTATTCGGTTATGTCTAAAATATTCGATTTCGGTTAACTTGGTCTTCATATTAAGTATTGAGTCTTCATATGCCGAAGACGCTTTTTTAAGTAGTGAATCGAAATCATCGTTTTTTAAAAGAAAATCTTTCAAGTTAATTGATGCAATATACCCTTCGGCAGTTTTGTCAAAAGAAACGAATACAATTTCTTCCTTCATTATTTTCTTCCCCAGACTGATATTAATTTGTCCACAAAAGATAAATCATTTGTGTCGCCGACAAAAAGAAACTTTTGCATAGCGTTAGCTATTGCGTACATACAATGTGTCCTTTTTACTTGTGAATTTGTGGATGCTCTTTTGTAAGCAGGGTTCCCTGAATTAATAACGATATTATATCCATCAACCCAAGACAGCTCTTCTCTTTCTGGGGATTCATAAAATGATATTCTAGGTCCTCTTTTACTTGTTCTGCTAATGGGCCCCGCTTTTTTGTCTTTTGCCCCCGCGTTTTCTACTAATGCCTCTCCCGAAGCATCTCCTGGTCCTAATATTGGGTTCTTAGTGTTAATTTTCCCTGTTCCTGAGGGGAAAGTTTGTTCCACACCGCTTTGGAGTCCCGCATCAACTTGGCCGTCCTTTTGTTCTTGCAAAACTTCTTTTTGTAGGGGCATGCCAAAAAACTCACTTAATTCTGGTATTTCATCAATTAATTTTTTAATCTCTTTTTCCAATTTAATCGCTTCGTCGTCAGGAGGAATTTCCGATGATTTAATGCCTAGTTTTTTTAACCAACTTTTAAATTCTTGTCTAATGGGATTGTAAAGCGTCTCAAATTCTTTGTGTTTACCTCTTCTCATAAAATCAGTTTTGGAACTTGTAAGGAAATTAATTAGATCAGGGATTTCAACAACACCAACTATTTTGGGACCTAAGTCTCCCGGAAATTGATTGAATAGATCCGATTTTATAACTTTACCATGAGTACAGAGTAACACCCCACATTGATTTTCCCCCATTGGGTATTCTTTAGAGGATATCCCCAAAATGCCGTATCCGATTTTCCCTCCTTTGCTTGTAGGATAAAACTCATGAATATCGCTTAGGTCAAATTCCGTTTTAAAATTGAACTCTGATATTTCTTTTTTATTTACAATAAAGCGAAGTTCCTTTTTATAAAAATCCAGCTTTTCATATAAAGGCAAAAAATTCAAATCAATTAGTGGTAAATAGTGTTGTTGTATTAAAGTGACGATGTCAGTATGGTTGTTAAAGGGGATGTTAACCTCTTCTCTGAAGATAACTTTTACTTTGGTTCCATATTTAAGATTGTTGGGAGAGGGGATATCTTCCCAAATTAATTTTTTTTCTGTATTAAAATACCAATTTGACCCCCCCGAGAAAGATTTGCTTCGAGTTTCCGTTATTACCTGATTAGCGATATTAAAACTAATTTTTGCGCCAACTCCAGCAAAACCAATTCCTGAACCTCTTGTTTTTAGACCAGCTGCAAAGTCATGATACTGTGCAAAACTCTCTTTTGTCATTCCTGTTCCGTTATCGATGACGGTTAGGGATTTTTCTTTGGAATTATACTCTACCTCGATTGAATTAGCTTTGGAATCCAGTGCGTTTGCTAATAATTCAACAAGAACTACTATTCCGACATCATATGGATACATATCCGCTAAATCTTTAATTAGATTTTCAAAGTTCACGGAACTTTCATGAATCGCCATTTATAACCTCCCGCGATTTGCAATCCAAGTACTCGTAACAATTATAAAATTCATTTTAAATCATATATTATAAATACTCTCTCAATTTCTTAATCAACAATATACGCAACAAAGCTCCCTTTCATCAAAAAGTGGCTGAAAGTTCCCGCAAAACTGGTCGATGAGCTTAATTTGCCCTTAAATGTTATAACGCCTTCGGAGTCCCCGTCCTCGTCAATCGGCTCAAATTGCATGGTAACTTTATTGTTATTGACGGCCATAGTCCCTTGCCATGGGGATTCATCAACATCGATATCTTCCCTGTTGGTATAAAGCGGTGTCAGGACAACATTAAAGTCTGTTTCTCCATCAAGCGGCGGACTAATCACAACTGCACAGGTTACCTCTGTTCCCTTTAGGGTTATATTGATGGAATCGGGGTCGCTGTCGGTGCCGAAAATCGAATCTATTATACTGGTGATTGCCCTGCTGATAGCGGTAATGATGGCATCCAATAATTTCGATTCTTCAACCGTATATTTTAGTTCCCATGTGGTGCAGAGATTGATTACATCGACAGTTGTGAGCGTTTCGGCGTAAAGACGGCCGTCCTTGGTCGAAACGGCTTTAAGGGTTAATACATAACTTCCTTCTTCTTGATAGATATGGTCGGCAACCGGTTTTTTGGTTTCTTTTAGATCCGTACCGTCTCCGAAATTCCAGACGTACTTGGTATCGGACGGAACATCTTTGCCAAGCGCTTTAAATTTGGATTCCACCATTGCAAAGGCGCTGTATTCGTCTTGTTCGAATTCCAAAGAAGCTTTTTGATCATAAATCACTTTTATGCGTTTGAATTCGGAATAACCGTAGTCGATGGAACCCCCTTCCGGATAGCCGAACTCGGTCAGATAGCCAAGGTGGTTTTCTCCTTGCTTTAGAGGCACCTGATAAACCAACGAACCCATATTGGCTCTGACTCTTAAACTGCTGGATACTACCGGCGCAACACCGGTGTAAAAGCTGGTGTACTGGTTGCCGTACCCGCTTTCGACTTTAATTACGACTTTGCCGCGCAGGGACTCGTGGACTTTGGCTGTTTTATCCCCATTGGTTTCCAATATATCCGGACATTTTTTCCATTTGTATTCATCGGTTATCGGATTATAATCGGTGGCGATTTCGTAAGTAATCGGTTCATAGAGATCGTTACCGATGGTGCCCTTTAACATTTGATTATATAAAGTTGCCATCTCATCCCAGTCAACCATCGCGGACTTTGCCATATAACGGATTTCGTTAAAACCGATTGCCCCTTCTGATTCCAAGTCTGCGGCGTTTAATGCCGAAGAATAGGTGTTGAATTTTCCGCTGTCGTAGTTAAGAACTTTGGAAGCTCCGGGGAAATTGGGGTCGGCGGTATAAATTGTTGAGCCGTCAATGCGGTAGGCGATAACAGCATGTCCAGCGACTCTTTTTCTTTTTCCGTCCGCACCGATTTCCGTTTTAGCGACGGCGATATATTGCGGTTCTCCGGTTAGCATCATTGAATATTGGAATGCGGCAAGGGTGTAGTAATCATCAAGCCCTCCCACGTAAGTGCTAAAGGTACGCATTTTAGAATCCCAATCCATTTTTGTTTGGACAACCGAGGCAAAGCGGTAAGCCCAACTGTCGTCTTGCCAGAAGCCTTTGGTGTTAATCCCGTACCGATTATTATCAAAAAGGTTGAATAGTCTGCGGTCTTCGTTTTTTAAATAGCGTTCAAAGTAATACCACATTGCCGATACGCTCTGCCCGGCGCAATGGCCGCCCATCGCAATATGGGACCCCCAATTCGGGAACTGCCAATCGTCCAGCCCCGGCATGAAACCTGTATCGATTGTCGCCCCCTCAAGTTTTGATTTTTTAACCGAGGTTGCCACAAGTTCCGAAAAATGTTGTGTTGCCACTACTATCTCGTTATCGGTAAGCGAAACAAGGGGCAACCCCTCTAATTTTTCGGTCTTTTCATCGTAGTAAAATACCATTGCAAACGAATCATCGGGCAGGTTAATCGGAATTGTGACAAGCATCATCTCATCGGCAAATTTATGGCCGTTATCAACGGTGATTAGGGGTGTCAGAGGGTTAAAATTACCCCCCAGCCGATGGCTTTCGATTTCGCGCGTGGATATTTTAAAGTTTGTATTTTTGTCCATTGCCCCCGCGGGGACATCTATTTGCATTCCGTTTATCGGGCTGTCTTTATCTTCAACAACTATTTTTCCGCCGGAAGAATCCACCGATTGTTTGGCAACTTGATGGCGGCTCCCCAGGTTTAAGGCCTGGCTGGGGTTGCTAAGTACAAAATAGGCGGCCGTTCCGGCCAGTAAAGCAATAACCACCAGTATACTTATTAAGCATCCGCGTCCTTTTTTGCGGGGCGCTTTCGGTTTTTTAGCGGGGGCTTGTTGGTAAGGGGGTGCCGTTTGGTGGGGTGGTGGTTGCTGAATCGGTTGGCTATACCAGCGGCTGCGAGCTTCTGCCAAGGGAATCCAATTCCCGGTACTCGGGCCGTAAAATAAATCGCTTTCAAAGAGCTGCCCGCTGCGATCCATTTCCGCAAGCTGGTTTAACGAATACGGTCCGTTTTGCTGTCCATCTCGATATAAAAACCAATCATTCATAATCCTCTCCAATCGTGGTAATCCCCATTGTTATTATGTTGTCGAGTTGGCTAAAGACAGCTAATAATATCTTTGACTGTTACGTACAATGATAACGTTATTAAGTATAACCATCATAACAGATAGAAATGTGTACGACAATACCTTTTTGAGTTTTTTGGGCCGGATTGTGTGAATAAGTTATTTATATGATTGGCTCCCGCCTTTGATTATTGCAATATTCGCCTCTCTGTTCTAAGATATATCTGTGTTTTAGCGCTTTAAAAAATGCTGCTTGCTTATCGCATTTCAAAATGTAAACTTTTTCTGATTTAAGTCTTATCGGAATAAATTTCGGGAGGATAAAAATGAATTTGGGGAAAGTAGATAGGATTATTCGCGGGATAATCGGCCTGGCGCTTTTGGGCGTGGCTTTATTTGTTTTGGATGGGGCTTGGCAGATAGTTTTAATAGTGCTCGGCGGGGTAATGATTGGTACCGCGCTTAGCGGTTTTTGTCCGCTTTATGTGCCGTTCCGATTTTCAACTAAAAAATAGAAATGCTTTGTATTAGCAAGAAAAACGCTTAAATAGCGTTATTTTAGGCGATTTTTGGGGCCTGCGGATGTTGACAAAAATCGGTGGGCTTTATAAAATGTGTTTTAGCAATCCGGCAAGTACATTGCTAATATAGTATTATAAATCCAGAGGAGGTTGGTAAATGGAATCAATTACAAAGATCGGCGAAGTGCAGCTTGAAGTAACGGGCGAAGTTAAAACCTCAGAAGAATTAAAGGTTATGTTACTTTGGGGTTGGGGCGCCGAAACAAC
This sequence comes from Dehalococcoidales bacterium, assembly GCA_041656115.1. Classification (NCBI taxonomy): domain Bacteria; kingdom Bacillati; phylum Chloroflexota; class Dehalococcoidia; order Dehalococcoidales; species Dehalococcoidales bacterium. The sequence continues at coordinate 167,690 of JBBAED010000001.1, forward strand.
CGGAAAGTTGTCTTTTAATCCGTCCGAGGACTTAAAAGTCGGCGACGGACTAAAGGTTACCATTGAAAAAGTGGTTATTATTCCCGATCCGATAGAAGAGGAACCCGAAGAAGTCGTAGCGGAAGCCGGCGAGTGCCAAGAAGCGGTTGCTGCCGGAGAAGGCGCAGAACCCTCTCCTGAAACCGAAGGCGTGGTCGGAGTCATCGCGGACACCGAGCCGATTCCCGAATGCGAATGCAGTTGTACTTGCACTGCCGAGGAAGGCGAGCAGGCCACGATTGGCACCGAAGGTACCGACAAAACAGAAACCGTATAAATTATAATAATTAGCTAATATTAGGAGGCGTTGAAATATGGAACCGATATTAATCGGACAGGTTGAGAGAAAAGTAACAACCGATGTTCCTGCCAGTGATGAATTAAGGGCATTGTTAAGGGTTGTTTGGACTGCGAAATCCGGGGAAGTTGTGTTTAATCCCGCCGAAGATTTGAAGCGCGGAGACATTATTCGGGTGACCGTAGAAAAGGTTTCCGAAGCCCCCAAAGCGGACTAGTTTTCAAAAAACGCGACAGGTTTTTTATAATCGATTTAATAAAACCCCGGAGGGATCTGGGGTTTTATGGTTTGTTTTAGAAGGAGGTACAGTATGCCATCGGTAGATGTAGTAAGCAAGGTTGATCATCAGGCTTTGGATAATGCCGTTAATAATACACTGCGAGAGGTTGCGACTCGTTATGATTTTAAAAACGTAAAAACCGAGATAACGCTAAATAAAAAAGACAAACTGATTCACATTGTTACCGGTGATGAAATGAAGCTCAAGGCTGTTATCGAGATGTTAAAGGGCAGTTGTGTTCGTTTGAATATAGATGCCAAGTCGCTTGCTCCCAAAAAGATGGAACCGACCTCCAGCGGTATGGTTAAGATGGATGTTCAGATTAATGAGGGAATATCGGCGGATACCTGTAAAAAAATAGTTAAACTAATTAAGGGTACTAACCTAAAAGTACAGCCGGTAATCCAAGACGAGCAGGTTAGGGTTAGCGGTAAAAAAATCGATGACCTTCAGCAAATAATGCAGTTATTGCGAGAGCAAGATTACGATGTCCCTTTGCAATTCGTAAATATGAAAAGAGACTAAGCTAAAACAGGAGGGGGGACGCTCATAAGCGCGCCCCCTTTTTAACCTTGGGGAAAATCCGATTCAAGCACATCCGTTATTTTCTAGGTTTTTTTGACCTCGTTGGATTTGTTTGATATTAAAAATGCCGAGATTATACCGATAATACAAAACAGGACTGCCACTTGCATTGCTGTATTTAAGCTTTCGGCAAACCCCGAAAAAAACATTCGCATTATTTCTGCTTGGAATTCTTCCGGTATACCGCTTAAATCCACCCCGCTGCTGAACCCGCCTTTACCCATCGTATTTATAATTATGTTTTTCATTTCTTCCGTTAGTATCGCGCTGTTATTTAAAGCTGTCTTAACATAACCGATAAGATGGGTTTGTAAAACAGCACCGAGGACGCCGATGCCTAAAAAGCTTCCTATTTGTCTTGTTGTCGACATAATCCCGCTGGCTGCTCCGGATTTTTCCAGCGGGGCGGCTGCCATGATTACTGTGCTGACAGGCGCCATTACAAGCCCCATGCCGATACCGGAGAGTGTCAACGGGAAAATCAGCGATTGCCATGTTGTATCAAGCGATAGGTGCGAAAGTAAAAATATTGAAATGCCGATAATTGCCATTCCGGTGGCAAGTATCCAGCGCGAGGTCTTTTTATCGGCAAATTTACCGGCAAACGGTGCGATCAGTAAAACAGCAAGGGGCATTGGCAGGATTACAAGACCGGTTTTAATGGCGCTAAATCCAAGTACAATCTCAAGGAAAAGCACCAGCAAAAAGAGGATTCCCATTAAGCTAAACATCAACAAGGCGTTTAAAACATTGCCCGCCGAAAAAGAGCGGTTAGTAAAAAGTTTTAAGTCGATTAACGGTAATTTGGAGCGTTTTTCAATCAGAATAAAGGCTGCAAAACCCAAGAGGCTTACTATAAACAGGGAGATAATCAGAGGTGACGACCACCCAAATTTTTGACCTTCAATTAGGGCAAAAGTAAGAGAGAATAAAGCAACGGTTGCCGCAATAATACCCGGGAAGTCAATGTAGCGGCTAACTAAATGCTCCTTGGATTCTTCTATAATAATTAACCCCAGAATTATTGCTATGATTCCCAAGGGGATGTTTACAAGGAAGATATATCCCCACGAAAGATGGTGAACCAGTAAGCCGCCGACAATCGGTCCCAGTGCGCTGGCGGCACCGCTTACAGCGCCCCATATTCCCATTGCCTGCCCGCGGCCACCATCCTTAAAAGCGACATTAATTAATGCAAGAGTAGTTGGCATCATTGCCGCACCGCCCAAGGCCTGGAACACCCTTGAAATAATTAACATTTCGATGCTTTGAGATACACCGCAGAAAAAAGAAGAAATTGTAAAAACGATTAGACCGATAATAAAAAGCCTTTTGCGCCCAAATATATCACCGAGCCTGCCCAGTGTAATCAGGGTGACCGCAAACCCGAGGATATAAACGTTTACAACCCATTCTATATCGGCCAGAGATGCTTTAAAATCATCCATGATGGCCGGCAGGGCGATATTAACAATTGTAATATCAAGGTTAATCATAAAAAGTGCGATTGACAGTACCGCTAGAACAAACCATTTATTGTATTTCCGTTTTGTGGGCATAAAAAATCCTTTTTTGGTTATTCGGTTTCTTTAACTAACGAAGCCAGTTGCGCAAGTGATTCAGAAAGCGTTTTTATTTGATTTGAGTCCATTTTAGCGAGGTTTTCCGTAAAATAATTGCGAACCAAATCGTAATAACCGTTAAGCATGGTTTTACCGGAGTCGGTGATATTAATCAGTATTTTTCTTCTGTCGCTTGAGTCAATTTGTCGTTCAACCGCTTTTTCTTTAACTAAACCATCAATAAAATTCGTCATCTGGGGTTTACTTAAAGACAGCCTTTTGGCAATCTCCGAGGAATTCATAGCTCCTTCGTGTGTCAATAAGGTTAAAATTGCCAGCCGATGATGGGCTATTTTATTTGCCGGAATATAAACGAGGTAGCGGCGCAGGTAATGCATAACAACGTACGCATCATTAATAATATTATCAGTATCGTCAGAATGGTTAAAAAATGAATAGTTCATAAATTAACCAATATTATGGAATATCAATCGGTTGATGTCAATTCCAAAACATAAAATAAGAGTTCGTTTACAAAAACTGTATGAAATATGATCTGTATTGTGTATAATGTTTATATGTATGTTTATTAGGAGGATAGTATGGCTTTTTGCAGTAATTGCGGTAAACAGTTAATTGGTGACCCTGATATGTGTGTAAATTGCGGGGTTTCACTTAAAAAAGGAGGGGTGTCGCAAACGCAATATCAAACTCCGCCTCAGTATCCACAGCAGCCTTATCCCCCGCAGCAGCATTCTCAGCAACCGTATCCGTCTCAATACTCTCAGCAACCTTATCCCCAACAGCAATATCACGGTCAACAGTATCCGCAAAATCAGTATGCCGGGGCTTACGGAGGTGTTTCGGATAAACAAAAGATGGTTGCCGCCCTTTTGGCGTTCTTTCTGGGGACTCTCGGAATTCACAGGTTCTATACCGGAAAAACCGGAACAGGCATAGCAATGGCGGTTTTAACCGTTGTTGGTTGGATTACAACGATTTTCGTGTTTGGTTTTGTTTTGGTTTACGGCGTGGCGTTGTGGGCCCTTGTCGATTTTATTATGATATTATTAGGCAAATTTTCAGATAAATACGGCAGACCGATACTAAACTAGAAAGCATTTGAAATAAAAATTATCCGGTAGTAAAATTAATTGTGTGCCCGGTATTAACGCCGGGCACTTCTCTTTAGATTATTACAATAAAAATTAAAAAGGAGAATTTGAGTGACTCCCAAAATCTTAAGAAAAATCATTAAAATCGATGAAGAAAAGTGCAATGGCTGCGGTGTTTGCGTGCCTGCGTGTGCCGAAGGCGCTCTTCAAATTATTGACGGTAAGGCTAAACTTGTGAGCGAGGTTTATTGCGACGGGCTTGGGGCTTGTCTCGGTGATTGCCCTCAAGGCGCTATTTCAATCGAAGAAAGGCTTGCTTCGGAATTCGATGAAGAGGCTGCTATGGCCTACGTTGAAAGCAAAAAATCGGCGGAAAAGGAAGTTTTTCGAGGTTGCCCGTCCGCTGTTGCTTCGATTTTTGAAAAGAAGGAACCGATAGAACAGCCTGCAATCACAGCGGAAGGTCAGCAATCGATGCTTGGTCATTGGCCGGTTCAGCTTACTCTGGTGCCGCCCAAAGCGCCCTTTTTAGATAATGCGGACGTATTATTGGTGGGGGATTGTGTTCCTTTTTCAATGGCCGATTTTCACACCCGCTTTTTAAAAGATAATGTCGTCTTGGTTGCCTGCCCGAAACTGGATGATTTTCAGGCACATGTTAACAAATTAACCGATGTAATAGCCTCTTCTAATATCAGAAGTTTTACTGTAATTAAAATGGAAGTGCCTTGTTGTTCCGGGCTTGTCAGTATGCTTGAGCAGGCGATGGCAAAAGCCGGTAAAAGGATTCCCTATAAGGAAGTTACGGTTGGTATTAGGGGCAATCTGAAGACGTAAAGGGCGTTCCTATATTTGTCTTTGCGAGACCATTCCCGCAGGGAAGGCGAAGCAATCTTATATAGATAAATTCCTTTGAGATTGCCACGTCACTCGCTAAAAGCTCGTTCCTCGCAAAGACGTTTATAACTTGTCATTCTGAGCCTGCCGAAGAATCTAGGGGTTAAAGAATAGTGCAGCGTTCGGTAACGGATTTTAGGGTAGGGCGATGCCCTTTTTTTGTTGCCGAGGTATCCTCATAGATTATATTTCCCGTCCTCTTAGATCCTTCACTTCGTTCAGGATGACAAACCCCTCGTTCGCCCTGAGCCTGTCGAAGGGTCCTACGAACGAGAGAAACAAGGACTACCATTCGACTGCCGTTATGGTTCGACAGGCTCACCATGAACGGCTGGATTTTTCTTCATTTGTCATTCTGAGGTTGCCGAAGAATCTGGGAGTTAGCGAATAGTGCAGCGTTCGGTAACGGATTTTAGGGTAGGGCGCTGCATCTTTTTTGTTTCTGAAGGCACCTCATAGCCTGTATTTCCCATCCTCTTAAATCCTTCATTTCATTCAGGATGACAAAAAAGCCCGTTCGCCCTGAGCTTGTCGAAGGGTTCAACGAACGAGAAGGAACGAGGATTACTACTCGGCCACCGTTATGGTTCGACAAGCTCACCACGAGCGGCTGAGAAGCACCCTGTCTTTGCGAGACCATTCCCGCAGGGAAGGCGAAGCAATCTCATATAGATAAATTCGTTAGAGATTGCCACGTCATTCGCCTGATGGCTCGCTCCTCGCAAAGACGTTACTATTATTGTCATTCTGAGCCTGCCGAAGAATCTGGGAGTTGGCGGATAGTCTAACGTTTGGTAATGGATTTACAGTAGAACGGTGCCTCTTATTTGTAGCCAAGGTCACCTCATAGCCTGTGTTTCCCATCCTCTTAGATCCTTCACTGCGTTCAGGATGACAAGAGTGGGATTGCCACGTTACTCGCCTAACGACTCGCTCTTCGCAAAGATGGTTTGTATGGATTCCTTTGTTGTCGAAAATAATTTTTATTAGTAATGGCACATCGCACAGTTGAAAGTCGTTTTCGCTTCATCCGGTGAGTGTGATGTATGGCATAACAAACAATCCTGAAGTTTTGGTGAGTAGTCTGAGCCGGGTGTGCCGAAGGTAACCGGGTTAATGTTAAGACAGTGATAGTTTAAGTTTTTAGCGGAGTTTTTATCATCGATATTATGGCATATCAAACAGTTCTCGTACCCGGTCCCCATCAGCAAATTTGAAAAACCGGGATTGTCCGTCTCCGGGGTGCCTCCATTATTACCGCCGCAACCGGTGCCTATCATAGGAATAACCGCTAAAGCTATCATAAACGCAATTAAGAGTTTTTTAGATTTCATTAAAATCCCCCGAAATATGTTATTAAACAATTCTCATACATTATTTTGTAAACTGGTCGTACCAAACTTTATGTTCTTCTTTTGCGTACGACTCGCTAACATTGCCGGTAAACCACGATTTAAGCAGCGTACGGTGTTTTGTAGATAGGACAACAAATAGTACATGAACGATAACCATAATAACAAAAAGCAGAGAAAAAATATCATGTATAAGCGTTGTTACCGCTAATGCAGTGTGCGATATTCCCCAAAAGTGTCCCATTATCTTAATAAAACCGGTGATAATTTGGACGCCGCCTAATATTGCATAGACTAAAAATGCCGCTTTTTGCGACGAAAGATATTTCCCCTCGTTACAGCATTCTTTTTTAAATAAATATTTTCCAATCGTGCCCTCCGACAAATCCTTAAAATTAGGAATTAGCGATGAGAGCTTACAAGAAAAGATATAGTCGGTTAGGAAATAAAAGCCGCCTAACAAGGTAATATTTAGCCCGATAAAGTGCATATTGAGCGGGAAAAGTATACTTTTGAGGGTATCGGTAAAATGAGGAAAGAATAAGAAACCGATTATGAATCCCGATATAATTAATAAAAATATCCCAACTACTGTTAACCAGTGTTCTATAAAAGACCCGATTTCGTGTCTTTGAACCTTTCCGTTTTCGATTATTGCTTTGCATGTAAATCTTTTTCTTAGCAGTCCAAGCAAAATTCCCGCCACGGCAGACACTATAAGTAACCACGGCAATTTGGATAAAAGTAACGTGTCCGGAAATGACGACAAAAGAATTCCCCCCGCAAAAACAGCAAGAAGTGCAATACTGACTAACCATTTAGTTCTGCTCATTAGTAACCTCAAATTATTAAGATGGTTTAAAAAATTAAATTAGCAAAATTATAAATCAACAAATCCCTAGTTTTAAATGCTTCGGAATTCAAAAAGCGCCTGATTTTCGCCAGGCGCTTTTATTATCAAAATCTTATTAAATTATCAATCCCATTGGACAAACATCGGCATCACAACATGGGTGTAGTTATCCATCCCCAGCGGCCTAAAGACGCCCGGGCTGGAAGGGCTGGTTACTTCAAGGGCAACCTGGGATTCGTGTAAAACGTTTAGGATTTCGGTAAGATATTTACTGTTAAAGGCAATCTTTGATTCGCTTCCTTGAACCAGCGCATCCACCTCACCCTCATTATCGCCGATTTCTTCCGAGCGCGCAGTAATTTTCAGTTTTCCGGGGGCTTCTTTAACTCCCGGTGTAATCACTAATTTAATGATATTACTACCGTCACGGGCAAAGATACTGGCGGTTCTGGTTGCTCTTAAAAATTCCGCAATATCCACCACGGCGCGTGTTGAATAGCTTTGCGGGATAAGCTGAGAATACTGCGGGAAAGCCCCCTGAATCAGTTGTGAAACAAGTTCAAAATCTTTAAGCTTAAATAAAATCTGTCCTTTGTTTGTATTGACTCGGATCTCAATTGGGGCCTCTTGTTCTGCGGCCATTCGATTAAGTTCCGCTAATGTTTTTGCCGGAATGATAGCGGTAGTTTTCTTTTCAACGGGTGTTGCCAGCGGCATTTTATAAACTGCGAGCCGGAAACCGTCGGCGGCAGCCAGTGTTAAAGTATCTCCTTCAAATTCGGCATTAACGCCGGTCAAAACAGGTCTGGATTCATCGACGGCGGCTGCAAAAACAACTTTTTCGATTCCTTTTCTTAAAGTTTCGGAATCTATGCCGGTTACCACGCCGTCGTCAACGCTGGGTATCGGGGGGAAATCTTTGGCATCAACTCCGCCGATTCTGGCTTCGAATCGGGCGCATTTCAGTTGCATTGTGCGGGTGCGTGCGGACAAGCTCATATTGATTTTATCGTTGGGCAAAGACCCCACGAATTCGGTCAATAGTTTTGCGGGTAAGGTAATCGCACCTTCGTCTTCCACTTTGGCGCCGATCCAAAAAGTAATCGCCATCTCCAAATTGGTTGCCACAAGTTTGAGGCGTCCCTCATCCGTTGCCAATAGGACATTGTTGGTAATTGGCAAGGTTGTTCTGGTTGTTGCGGTTCTGCTGATGTAATTTAAACTGCGATTAAGATTTTCTTGAAGACAAGATAATTTCATGACGCACCCCCGATATATAGTAGTGTCGAGTAGTATATACCAAAATGTGGTATTAAAACAAATATTATTACAATATTTTAGACAATTTGGAGCAGTTTTTTCAATATCGGAACAGCGTTTCGGGCGGCCATTCCGCGATGGCTGATTTCATTTTTTAAATCTTTGGAAATTTCTGCCATTGTTTTTCCGAATTGCGGCAAAAAGAAAATCGGGTCATAGCCGAAGCCGTTTTCACCCCTCGGCTCAAAAGTTATCTCCCCACAACATTCGCCTTTACTAAGTTCGGTCTGCAAATCTCCGGGGGTTGTAATGGCAATAACGCTGCGAAATCGGGCTTGCCTTTGGTTTTGAGGAATCTTTTCCATTTTGCCCAGCAGATATTTAACCCGGTCGCTGTCGGAAGCATTTTCTCCCGCATAGCGTGCAGACATAACACCCGGTTCTCCCCTCAGCGCCTCCACTTCCAACCCCGAATCGTCAGCTAATGTTAAAAGACCGCTTGCCTTGGCAAAAGAAAGGGATTTTAAAGCGGCATTCTCTTCAAAAGTGGCGCCGTTTTCAATAACTTCCAACTCCAAGTTGATATCGAGAGGAGAAATAATAGAACAGGGCAAACCGGCGAATATGAGTTTAAACTCAGCCAGCTTGCCCCGATTGTTAGTGGCAATAAGCAGCGCAGACATTTAGTCTTCCAGGGTTGTAAAGCGCTCCTTGAGTTTTTCCATTACTAGCGGCATGGTGGTATATTCCATTTCCTCCAGCGGTAAGCGGTGCGGCTCAAAAGGACCGTGGCGGCGTAGGTATTCCGCAGCCCAGTTAGCCTGTTTGCGCGCTTCGTCGAAAGAAATATCGTCAAACATATCGCGTGGGCCAATCAATTTTCCGTTCGAAAGTTGGAAACCGAGAGCGGTTACTCGAGGCGGACCGTCAAAGCGGGTCGGCTTGCTGTCGGCAACCGAAACGGGCATTAGCGGGCCGTTGTGCGAGCCGCGCATCCAGCCTTCAACCAGTGACGGCTGAGTAAAGGGTTCAACAACTTCACCGACGGCTGGGAAAGCGCCCTGGCAGCGTACGATGCAAACAGGGTCGTCTTTACCGACATAGCGTCCGGCAATTAAACATAATTTCTGTGTCGAAGAAACGGCGGCTATTTCACCGGTATCTCGGCTGCTAACCGATTTAACGGCATAACGCGCCGGTGCGCCGATAAGAACTAAAAGGTCATAGATTTCTTCGGGGGAATTAAAACAGACCTTTTTACTTTCCTTAACATCGTGGACTTCAAACGAGAAGCCTTTATGCATATTGGGGGCAATTACCAATCCGATGGTGTTAAACGGGTCGGCAAACATTTTGTATAAGGGCATATTCCAAGCGCCGGAAGAAGTTTTATCGGCCATAAAGATTACAATCGGTTCGGAGGTTCTTTCTTCAATTTCCATCTCGGCAACGCCGGGTCCCATTCCTTTAACGTTACCGGAGAAAGCGTCGGATAATAAGTCTTGTCCGGCTCCGTACAATTTTAACTTTTTGGCAACCTCGGTTCCTTTAACAAAGGTATCCCATGCCATTTTGTGGATTTTTTCATTTGCTTCACCCAACTGGTGGGTCATTATCAACTGCAGGTCATCGCCGCACTTGGTGACGTGATAATCAATCAACATTCCTTCGGATTTAGCTTTCTCCATGCTTTCAATTGCCGAAGCAATTACGTCGGGGTGGGAATCGGAATGACCGACAAATCCGCCGATGTCTGCTTTAATTACACTCAAAGTTAGTTTCATTATGCCCTCCAAAAAGACTTAAATAAATAATATTTGCTTAATAATCAATCCCTCGGCGCGCTTGTATGCCGTCATTATAGGGGTGTTTTATCATTAACATTTCGGTTACCAAATCGGCCGCCTGTACTATCTCGGCATCCGCGTATCTTCCGGTTAAAATCATCTCTACGTTGGCCGGTTTTTCTTTGATTAGCGTAAGTAAATCGTCCGTGCAAACCAACCCGAGGTTAACCGCCATGTTAATTTCGTCCATAATCACTACGTCGTATTCTCCGCAGAGGACGGCATTTCTTGAGGCGTCAAACCCCTTTTGGGCCTGTTCAAAATCTTCGGGACGGATGTTGTCTTTATCCACCCAACCTTCGCAGCCGAAGCTTTCAAATTTAACCCCGGAAAGTAAAGACAGGGAATGTTTTTCACCGTGAACGTAGTTGTTGGCTTTTAAAAAGAACGCGAAATAAATTTTTAATCCGTGTCCGGCTGCCCTTGAGGCAATTCCGATGGCGGTTGAAGTTTTCCCTTTGCCATCTCCCGTAAAGACTGAAACCAGTCCTTTTTCCAGTTTATTCGGTGTCATTTCACTCCTAAAATTAACCAACGCGGCTGCAAGTATTACAGCATAACAGTTTAACAATCACACTCGAGTTGTGTCAAGGAACACTGAGGGGTTTGTTAACGTTTTTAAACAGAATGTTTGCATTGAGATAAAGTTTCCATTAAAATAGCTTTCCATGAGGTATGTACGATTTTCAACAAACGGAAAAAGCGAATACGGTGTGCTGAACGACCATACAGTTCAGAAGTATGAAGGGAAACCCTTTAAATATCTTGAACCGACCAATGAGTTCTACCCGCTTGAAAAGATAAAGCTCCTTGCTCCCTGCGAACCGTCCAAGATTATAGCAATGGGTCTGAATTATCATTCGCATGCCAAGGAAATGGATTTACCGCTTCCGAATTCGCCGCTGACATTCTTAAAGCCGTCAACATCGGTTATCGGCCCCGGCGAGAGTATAGTCTATCCCGATTCGTCAAGCAGGGTGGATTATGAGGGAGAGGTGGCGGTTGTAATCAAAAAAGCCGGCTGGCGTATTTCCAAAGAAGACGCGATGGATTACGTTTTAGGTTACTCTTGTTTTAATGATGTTACCGCGAGGGATTTACAGAGGGCGGATCTCCAATGGACAAGAGCAAAGGGATTTGATACTTTTGCCGCTATCGGTCCGTGGATAGAAACCGATTTAGACCCATCCGATATTGGAATTGAAACTTATTTAAACGGTAAACTGAAACAGAAGGGCAATACCGGGGATTTAATCTATACTATTCCCGAGATAATCAACTTTATTTCTAATGTAATGACGCTTTTACCGGGCGATATTATTGCTACCGGTACACCGAGCGGAATAGGGCCGATGTACCCGGGTGATGTTGTTGAAGTTAAAATTGATTCCGTTGGTACTTTGAAAAACAAGGTAATTAATAACGGCTGTCAGTAGAAAATCCAATCGAATTTGTGAGAGAAGGGCGGGAAACCGCCCTCTTTTTTTATGCCCTCAAAAATGTCATCCTGAACAAAGTGAAGGATCTAAGAGAGCGAGAAATGTAGGCTATGAGGCATCCTCGGCGATAAAAAAGAGGCATCGTCCTATCATAAAATCCGTAGCCAAGCGCAGCACTATCCACCAACCCCCAGATTCTTCGGCAAGCTCAGAATGACAATAATAGTAGAAACGTCTTTGCGAGGAACGAGCCTTTGGCGAGCGACGTGGCAATCCCCAATAAATTTAATCTATATGAGATTCTTCGCTTCGCTCTGAAAGACAGAGGAGGATTGCTTCGCTGCGCTCGCAAAGACAAAATGAATCGCTTCGTCTCTTCTATCGAGAACGGTCTTGCAAAGGCAAAGGGAATATCACCCTAAATGAGGCGAATGCCCTACCCCTTTGCTTTTTTCTGCAGTTTGTAGAGTTTATTAAGCGCTTCCAATGGGGTTAGCGAATCTATATCCAACTTCTCAAGCTCTTCCACGACCTCCGGTTTTACCCCAAACAAGGAAAGCTGGGGGTGGGGTTCTTGTTTTTCGGATTTAGCGGAAGCGCTTTTGATACTCTCGGACTCCAGTTCAGCAAGGACTTCATCGGCGCGGCGGATAACGGTCTTTGGCATCCCCGCCAGCTTTGCGACATGTATCCCGTAACTCTTATCCACTCCCCCGGGGATAATGCGGTGTAAAAAGATAACGTTTCCGGCGTCTTCGGCAACGCCAACATTAAAATTTCTTACCCGCGGAAGATAATCGGCAAGCCGCACAAGTTCATGGTAATGGGTGGCAAAAAGGGTTTTGGCTCCCAATCCTTTATGGTTATGAATATATTCCACCACGGCGCGGGCAATCGCCATTCCATCGTAAGTGCTGGTACCGCGCCCGATTTCATCCAATATAAGCAGTGATTTAGAGGTGGCGTTGTTTAAAATATTGGCGGTTTCAACCATTTCAACCATAAAAGTTGATTGGCCGGACGCCAAATCTTCGCGGGCGCCGATTCGGGTAAAAATACGATCGACCAGCCCGATAACGGCTTTTTCAGCCGGAACAAAACTGCCGATTTGCGCCATTAAAACAATCACGGCAATTTGCTTTAGATAGGTCGATTTCCCGGCCATATTGGGGCCGGTTAGGATAATTAATTGAGCATCATCGTTGGAAAGCGTCACGTCATTCGGGATAAACTCGCCTTGCTTGAGGTTACTTTCGACAACCGGATGTCTGCCCTGTTTGATAATGATTTGATTACCTTCGTTAAGCTCGGGTCTGGCGTAATTATTACGAACGGCTACTTCGGCAAAGGCAGAAAAGAGGTCAATCTCGGCAATTGTATTGGCAAGAGCCAGTAAAGCCCCACCGTAATCGGCAACTTGCCGGCAAACGCGTCTGAAGATATCCGTTTCCAGTTCGTTAATTCTGTCCTTGGCATTTAAGATAACCGATTCGTATTCCTTTAATTCGGGCGTAAAAAATCTCTCCCCGCCAACGAGCGTTTGTTTGCGGATATATCTCTCCGGTACCTGTTGCAAGTTGGATTGGGAAACCTCAATGTAGTAACCAAAGACGCGATTGTATCCGACTTTAAGCGATTTAATTCCGGTTTTCTCGCGTTCCTCTTTTTCGAGGTTAGTGAGGTACTGTCCGGCGTCCTTGGAAGCTGTGCGCAGTTTATCAAGCTCTTCGGAGAAACCGCGCCTGATTACCCCTCCGTCTCCCAAAGACGATGTCGGCGGTTCTTCAATCGATTCCTCAATAAGCGAGATTAACTCCGGTTGCGGCTTGAGTTTGTTTTTTAGCCACTCCACCGGCATAAAATCAATGCTTTCAAATATTTGCAAAAGCCTGGGGACGGTTTCAAGGCTGTGTTTTAGGGCGATTAACTCCTGCGGCATTGCAATATTTGCGCGGATGCGGTTTGTTAAGCGCTCAAGGTCGGTTATATTTGCCAGTTCGTTAATAAATTGCCGCCTTGAGATATTATCGTTTAAAAACCATTCGGTGGCGTCTTGTCTGATTGTTAATTCTTGTAAATTCAATAACGGCTGCCCCAGCCAACGCTTCAGCATTCGCCCGCCCATTGATGTTTTGGTTAAATCAATAATTGAGAGCAGCGAACCGCCGATATTACCCGAAACCGCACTTTTAAAAAGCTCCAAATTGAATTGTGTGGTGTTATCCAGCGTCATAAAAAGCGAGGGGTTGTAAGTTGAAAGATGCGTTATTTGTTTTACAACGCCCTTTTGTGTTTGCTTGAGGTAGTGCAATACAGCCCCGGCAGCTTGGGTTGCCGACGGTAATCCGGCGCAGCCGTACCCCTCAAGTGTACTTGCCTCAAAATGGTCAAGCAGGGTCTTACGGGCTACTTCGAATTCAAAGTAATAATTTTCAATATGGCTAACAGTTGGGTTAATCCCGATTTCCGGTAAAGTCGCTCCTTGCGGAATTACAATTTCCGCCGGTTGTAAGCGTTCCAGTTCGGTTTTAAGGTTATCGATATGAATCTGCGCAGTTGCAAACTCGCTGGTGGTAATATCGACATAGGCGATACCGGCTGTTTCTCCGTTTGTTATAATTGCCGCCAAGTAGTTATTGGCTTTCCCTTCCAAAAGCTCGGGCTCAATAACCGTTCCGGGGGTGACCAGTCTTACGACATCGCGTTCAACAATTCCTTTTGTTTCTCCCGGTTTGGTAATTTGCTCACAGAGGGCAACTTTATAACCGCGTTTAATCAGTTTTGCCAAATAATCGTCAAGGGCATGGTGGGGGATTCCGGCCATCGGGATTTTGTAGTTTTTACCCATACTGCGGGTCGTTAACACAATTTCCAGTTCGCGCGCCGTTATTTTGGCGTCTTCATCAAATGTTTCGTAAAAATCCCCCAGCCTAAAAAAAAGGATGGCATGGGGATATTGTTGTTTTATTCTGAGGTATTGTTGACGAATAGGTGTCGGATTATCCTTCATAATGGATATATTCTACTTTAATCGGCTTACAAATAAAAGTAATTTGCCGTTTGAAGATAAACAAACGGGCGGTCTAATCGTCCTTTATGTTAGAATGAAAGGCAGTTTATGCAAAAAGGGTATGGAATGAAATACAAATTAGTGGCAGTGGACGTTGATGGGACGTTGGTCGATAAAAACGGGAAGGTTTCCCAAGTTGATATTTTGGCAATTGCCAAAGCGCAATCAAAGGGTATTCAGGTTTCGCTGGCAACGGGGAGGGTTATCAAGGCTTGTCGCCGCATAATTGAAGAGGTTTCTCTTGGCGGGCATCATATTTTCTACGACGGAGCCGTTGTTACCGACCCGGTTGCAGATGACACCGTTTACATTAAAACAATTAACGAGGGCGTGCTGCGAAGGGCAATCGAATTTGCGCGCGCAAACGAAATTTATTTAGAGCTTTATACGACCGAAAAGTTCTACGCCGAGCGGACAAACTGGTCGGATGTTGTCCATCGCAATTATTTTGGGGTGGATCCGATTATCGAAGATTTGGATAAAATCTGTGAGTGTCACAAAATTGTTAAGGCCGAACTGATTTCACGCAGTAAACAGGAAGATGCTCAAATTGAGATGTTTAAAAATGAATTCAACGGCCTTTTGCGCTTTTCGTCCGCACACTCTCCGGCGCACCCCGATATTGAGTTTGTAAACATTGTTGATCCGCTTGTTTCCAAAGGAGAGGCCTTGCGGGCTTTGGGCGAGCATTTGCAAATCAAAAAGGAAGAAATTCTGGCAATCGGGGACGGGCTTAACGATTTACCCCTTTTTGAAGCGGCCGGAACACGGGTTGCAATGAAAAATGCCTACGATGTTTTAAAGGCAGAGGCCGATGATATAACAAATGATGTGGAAAATGGCGGGGTGGCGGCGGCAATCGAGAAATATATCCTCAACAGCCGATTTTAGTATTCTAAATTAAAGCGTTTCCTAAGTGTTTCCATGCTTGGCGGGTTTGAGCGAATTATCGGCGGGCTTTTTATGCGGGCCTTTTCCTCTGCAATTTGCTCCATTTTGCGGTATTGTGCCGCCAAATTGGTGTTATCGATACTGGCAACACACCTTTGGCACTTGCGGGCAACATAAAGGGCGTTATCTTCAACGGTAAACCTCTGCATTGTATCGTAACGCTGGCGCATTGCCTCAATAGCGCCCCTGCGTCGAAACACGCGAGCCCCTAAGAGTTCTTTACTTGCGGTTTCCCGCGCCTCAATGTAACTCTCGGCTTTGCGGCGGAAATAATTCTCGTCATTACCGTCAAACATTACATAATTCCTTTATTAATCGTATTAAGGTTAATTATGTCTAATAACTTGTATCTAATTTAATATTTAACGGTTGCGTTGTCAAGAGGTTTGGCACCGATAATTCTACAAAATTATGATTGACACGATAATTAATGAGTTAAACTTTATAACAAGGCAATTTATCGAATGGTATAATTTTGCCTTCATCTGCGCTAAGAGCTTCAAAACAATCATTGCAAACTACTATACAATTTTCAGTATTCCTACGTCCGTTCAAAGCTATGAGAATACGAGTAGTATAGTTACAATCCTCTTAACTCAATATTCTTTTACAACATCTGGCACACTTCTCTCCATGACCACTATCAGAACCTTGTCTAAGACTTGCTCCATTTCGAACCCTAAAATTATTGATAATATCCATAATAAGCCCCCTAAATTAGACTGGATAAAAAATGGTAATGATTATAATGTTTGCTTAAATGGCAATTGGACTTGCATATATCTTATGACTAAAAAATGTCTTATCTTACCAACTTCAAATTTAATGCAATATTTAACAAATTATCCGTAATCGGCTTGCGGAGCGCTTACCGATAGCGGTTAAAGCAGTTCTTTTATTTTTTGTGCCAGTAGCGGAGTAATGCCTTTAACTGAGGTTAACTCTTCGAATGTCGCCGTTTTAATTTCGGCTACCGTTCCGAATTCTTTAAGCAGGGCTTTCTTGCGTGCGGGGCCTATTCCCGGTACGCCGTCGAGTGCAGAAACAAAGGTTTTTTTCTTGTGCAGGTGATGATGATAGCCGATTGCAAAACGGTGGGCTTCGTCTCTGACCCGCTGCAGTAACTGTAATGCGGGTGAGTTTTTAGCTAAAATAATCGGTTTTGAAATGCCGGGGAGAAATATTTCTTCGTTTTCTTCCGCTAAACCGATTAGCGCCGGAAGTTCAACCCCAATTTCCGCTAAAACAGCGGTAACCGCGCTGAGTTGTCCTTTTCCGCCGTCGATAAGCACAAGGTCGGGCATTTTACTCCAATTATCCGCAGCCTCTTCTCCCGTTTTTTTGAATCTGCCAAAGCGTCTTCTGATTACTTCTTGCATCATCGCAAAATCGTTGGGCTGCTCTAATGTTTTAATCTTAAAATGGCGGTAAAGCGCTGTTTTGGGGCGTCCTTTTTCAAAAACAACCATACTGCCGACGGCATCTTTTCCCTGTATATTGGAAATATCATAGCCTTCGATACGCAGCGGCAACCCCTCCGTTTTAAGGACTTGCTGTAATTCTTCCAATGCGGCGCCAAGGTTATTCTGGCTTGATATTTGCTTAATCATTAATTCTTTTAATCCCAGCGCGGCGTTTAGAGCAACCGTTTCAATCAGTTGTTTTTTATTCCCCTTTAGCGGGGATTGGGTTTTTACGCTTGCGCCTTTTTTCTTACTAAGCCAGCCTTCGATTACACCTTTATCCAAAATCGGGTATTGCAGAACGATTAACGAGGGGATGTAGGCGGCGGATGAATAGAACTGCTTTACGAAATCGGTCATTACCTGTATCGGTTCTTCGGATTGAACCCCTTTAAGAGCAAAACCCTCTCTGCCGATAATTTTACCGCCGCGGATAAAAAATATCTGTGCGTATGCGGCGTCTTTTTCTTGCGCGAAAGCGATTACATCCTGTTCGCCTTGAACGGTTATTGCCAGTTTTTGGCAGTTGATAACCTCTTTGATGGCTTTAATGCGATCCCTAATCATTGCCGCTTTTTCGTATTCCAATTTCGAAACGGCTTCTTTCATGTTCGCTTCAAGCTCTTTAACAACCTTTTCCTGCTTGCCTTCCAAAAAGAGGATTAATTTTTGAATGGCTTTATCATACTCTTCTTTGGAAATGGCTCTGATGCACGGTGCCGGGCATTTATGGATGTAATATTCCAAACAGGGCCGCGTAATTTTACGGGATAAATCTTTGGTGCAAGGACGGAAAGGGAAAATCTCTTTAATGGTTTTTAATGTTTGCCTGATTGAATAGGCGCTTGCAAACGGGCCGAAATAACGGGCGCCGTCTTCTTCCAGCCTGCGGGTAATTTGAACCCTGGCGTATTCCTCATTGGTTGATATTTTTAAATAGGGGAAGGTTTTATCGTCTTTAAGCCTGATATTATAAAAGGGCTTATGCCTTTTGATTAGGTTAAGTTCAAGGATTAAGGCCTCCTCCTCGGAGGCCGTTATAAAATATTCGATGTCATCAATACGCGGAACCATATGCGTAATTTTAAAGCTCTGTTCCGTTGACTCGGCAAAATAAGACCTGACACGATTCTTTAAATTGATTGCCTTACCGACATAAATAATCGTGCCTTCGCTGTTACGCATAATGTAAACGCCGGGGTTTTCGGGCAGGCGCTCCATTTTTTCGGCTAAAGTGTTATTACCCAATATCTGTTTTAACCTCTTAGTAATATTGTATCACAGGCTAATTTGAGAGCAAGTAAAAAGGGTGCTCCGATTACTTAAAACCGGAGCGCCCCGCGGTTTCCAACAAACTGTAGTTACTTATCGATATTGTTTAAAGCGTCAATGTGCGTTGCCGTTTCTCTCGCCTTATTTAATAACTGCTCGGACAGGACCGAAAGCGTATCGGCGGCGGCAATAATTGAATTAACCGAGAAGACGGCAAGATTCGCAATTTCCGCGGCGGCTTTTGCGGCTTTATTGGCTGCCGCCTCACCGGCTTGACGCAGTTCTTCGGTTTTTCGTGTTGCTTCGTCGGAAAGCTGTTTAAAGGTTTGGATTGCTTCTCTGGCGGCATTTTCCGCTTCATCGGCTCTTTCCGAAGCATTTTGGGCGGCGGCAATCGCACCGGCGGCAATAATTTCGGCCTGATTTACGGCGTTAGCCCCCGCTTCGGTTGCCTTATCGGCTGCCAGCTCGCTGGCACGGCGCTTTTCCTCGGCCTTTGCAATTGCTTCGTCGGACATCGCTTTAAAGGTTTCAATCGCATCCTTGACCGCCCGGTCGGCTTCCTCGGCTTTTTGGGCGGCTTGTTCGGAGGCGCTGATTGCCCCGCCGGCGATTAACTCGGCCTTGGCGGCCGCATCGGTTGCCGCTTTTGTTGCTTGTGCCGCCGCTTCCCGGCCGGCCTGTTTGGCCTCTTCCGCCCTTTTACTGGCTTCGTTTGAGGCCTCGGTTGCCGAAACTGCCGCGGCGTTCGATGTCCTGGCGGCCGCTTCCGCTCTGCGCGCGGCTTCCGCTGCCGCTTCGATGTTGGCATCCATTTCATCCAATATTTGCGGTAAAGGCTTGGTTAAAATTTTGGCCCCCTTAAAAGAGGGCTCTTCGTCAGCAATATTTTCCGGTTGATTGTTTTTATTTTCTTCTTTTTCCAAAACTATTTTAACTCCGTCGTAATAAATTAAATCCCTTTTAATAATATTATAGATTCAATTTTTGAAAATTAAAAACGCCTTTACGCTTAAAAATAATTTACAAACGATTTTTGCTACTTAATTATTTTTGAAGGTTATGTTAAAATAGGGGGAAACTTAAACAGTGAGGAGGCATTGTGAGAGAAGATCTTGATAGCTTTTTAAATTACCTTACTGTAGAAAAAGGCTTTTCGGTTAATACTGTTGAAGCATACCGTAATGACCTGCTGCAGCTTTTGGATTTTGCCGAAAGGGAAAGTGCCGGTAAAGACGTAATCCCATCGTGGGAGGGTTTTAACAGGCAGAGTATGCTAAGTTATGTGTTAAGCCTTAAAGAAAGAAAGTACGCGGTAACAACTACTGCCCGCAAAATTGCGGTGGCCAAGTCCTTTTTCGGGTTTATGTTGTCTGAAGGCAAATTAAAGGAAAATCCGACGGATAACGTAAGCTCACCGAAAGTGGGTAAACCGCTCCCCGAAGCGCTTTCGATAAGCCAGGTACGCAATTTAATCGAACAGCCGGCTAAGCTCGCTACCCCCGATGCCAAGCGTGACCGTGCGATGCTTGAACTTCTTTACGCCAGCGGGATGAGGGTTACCGAACTGATTTCTTTAAATCTCGGCGATATTGATATCGAGAATAATTTTGTGCGCTGTTTTGGCAAGGGAAGCAAAGAGAGAATGATTCCGATTTATCCCCAAGCGGCGAAAGTTATTGATGAGTATATTAAGGATGTGCGTCCGATATGGGCACACAGAGATACAGAGAGGGCCTTGTTCTTAAACCAAAGAGGGGAACGTTTAACAAGGCAGGGTTTGTGGCAGATATTGAAAAATTACGCCAAAGATGCGGGGCTGGATAAACAAGTTACCCCGCACACTTTAAGGCATAGCTTTGCCACCCATATGCTAAGCGGCGGCGCGGACCTGCGGTCGGTTCAGGAATTATTGGGGCATGCCAATATCTCTACTACTCAGATTTATACCCATTTAACCTCGGAGTATGTCCGAAAAACCTATGAAAAAGCCCATCCGAGGGCTAAGTAACCTTAAATTAAATCCGTCTAAAGAGGTCTGTGATGTCTGCAAAACAAAAACGCGGCAAAGGGAAGTACGCATATCAAGCTAAGGTGGGGAAACGTGAAGAACGCCCCGCGGCAGATTCGGAAGTTATCGCCCCTATTGCCGATGAAGATAAAAAAACGGCTGGCGATGTTGATTTAAAGGCGGTTGAAGCTCCCGTTGTTAAAGAGAGCCCCGCCAAAGCCCCCGTCAGCATCGGTAAAATCAGTTTACTGCGCGAGATGAAACGCATTGTTATTTTTGCGGTAGCAATGATTCTGTTATTGGTAGTTTTATCTTTTGTGTTAAAATAATTTGATGGTTGGTTTTTGCCCGTTATGGATTATGAGGCAGCCGGAAATGCGCTGGTTGATGATTTAAAACGTCATATTAAGGATGCGCAAGTCTTAGAGGCAATGTTGCGTGTTCCGCGGGAGCTTTTTATCCCACAGGAAGTAAAACATCTGGCTTACGAAGACAGGCCTCTATCTATTGGCAGAGGGCAAACGATTTCACAACCTTATATTGTGGCCCTGATGACCGAAGCCTTGGGGCTTATCGGTAAGGAAAAAGTTCTGGAACTGGGGACAGGCAGCGGATATCAAACCGCGATTTTAGCCGAATTGGCGGAATTTGTGGTTAGTGTGGAACGCATTCCGGAATTTGCCGTATCAGCCCGGGAAAGGCTGAGTGTACTTGGATATAAGAATATTGATGTTCAGATAGCCGAACCGAATATTGGCTGGCAGGCCGGAGCGCCGTATGATGCGATAATCGTTACCGCCGCCGCTCCGTTTATTCCGGAAAAACTCCTGGATCAATTGGCAATTGGGGGAAGGATGGTAATACCGGTGGGTTCTCGTTACGAACAAAACTTATACAAAGTAACTAAACATAAAGATAAAAACGAAATCCGGGATTTGGGTGGTTGCCGTTTTGTGTCTCTTATCGGGGAAGATGCCTGGGATGAAGAATAACAGTGAATTTTTCGAAACAGGCGTGACGCCGGTGCCGTTTTGGCACAATTTCCCGGATTTGGGTATCAAAAAATGGATTATCATCTCCTCATTACTTTTTACTTTGGGATTAGTTGTCGGTGTTTTTACCCCGGGCGTTGATTTATTCTCAAGTTTGGAAAACCTTACGGAAATTGCCGATGATGTCGCAGTTCTCTCCCCGCTCGGGTTGTTCATCTTTTTTGTGGTCAACAACATTTTTAAAGTGGTCATGTCTTTTATCCTCAGCTCTTTGCTTTGCATTTTCCCCTTGGTTTCATTGATATTAAACGGCTGGCTGATATCGGGTGTCGGCCATTTGATAGTTGAACAATACTCATTCGGTTTTTTTATGATGGGAATAATTCCGCACGGGATTTTTGAGATTCCCGCGCTTATTATCGGTCAAGCCGCCGCATTAAGTTTTGGTTGTATGGCGATTGCATCGATATTCAGTTCTGAAAAAAGGGCCAAGCTGCTCCCTAATTTCCGCGAAAACGTCAAATATCTTGGTGTTGCCGCCGGGTTATTGGTAATTGCAGCCGTAGTTGAAGCGTTTATTACTCCGTCAATATTGAATCTGTTTATATAAATATCTGTTTAGCAAGGATTGCCGGTTAAAGGCATAAAAATATTCTTGGAAATAAAAAAGGAGAGCAGGTGGAAAGATGAAACAGTATCAACCGGAAAATATTCGTAATGTAGTTTTGCTGTCGCACAGCGGGGCCGGGAAGACAACGCTGGCAGAGGCAATGTTATTTAATGCCGGGGTGATAAACCGCCTGGGGAAGGTTGACGCCGGCACTACCGCTTCGGACTTTGAACAAGACGAAATAAAACGCAGAATAAGTATCAGCACAACGATATTGCCCTACGAGTGGAACAGCCATAAAATCAATATTTTGGATACGCCGGGTTTCTCCGATTTTGCAGGAGAAGTTGAGGCTGCCGTTCGTGTTTGTGAGGGGGCGGTTATTGTTGCTTCGGCCTCTTCGGGGATTGAAGTCGGGTTGGAAAAGGCTTGGTCTTATTGCGAAAAGAATAATTTGGCAAGAATTTTTTACATCAATAAAATGGATCGTGAAAATGCCAATTTCGATAAAATAACCGGCGAGATTCAATCCAAATTCGGTACCAAATGTACCCCCGTACAGATGCCGGTTGGAGCACACACCGATTTCGAAGGCGTTGTTAGCCTGATTGCAATGAAATATTACCCCGGAGAAAAGGGCGAAGAAACCGATATTCCGGCGGAAGTTAAGGCCCAAGCCGATGCTTTGCGCGAGAAGATGGTAGAGTCTATCGCCGAAACCGACGACAGTTTGATGGAAAAATACTTAAACGGCGAGGAATTAAGCGAAGTTGAACTGTTGGATACGCTTAAAAAAGCAATCGAATCGGGGCAATTATTCCCGATTTTAGCCGGTTCGGCCCTGCAAAATGTTGCGGTAAATCGCCTAATGAACGTAATCGATGAATATCTGCCGTCGCCAAACGGTGCGGAGATTAAAACCACGGAAGATTCAGCTGTTCAAGATATCAAAATCGCTGCCGACGGCCCTTTGGGGGCGTTGGTATTTAAGACCAGCGCGGATCCTTACGTTGGCAAACTAACCTATTTCAAGGTCTTTTCGGGAGAGCTTGAAAGCAACTCGCAGGTTTGGAACGCCAATCAGGCCAGTATTGAAAGAATCGGCCAGCTCTTCTTGGTAAGGGGCAAAACACAGGAACCGGTAGCCAAAATAGGCGCCGGTGATATGGGTGCGGTTGCCAAGCTTACGATAACAGCAACCGGCGATACCCTTTGCATGCAAGAGAAACAAGTTAAAATCGTTCCGGCCTCATATCCCAAAACACTTTTTACGGTTGCGGTGTTACCTAAAACCAAGGCCGATGTTGATAAAATGGGTCCGTCTTTAACCAGATTAACCGAAGAAGACCCGACACTGAGGGTCTATCGCGACCCCGATACCGGTGAAACCATTATGGCCGGGCTCGGTGAAACTCAACTTGAGGTTGCCGCCGAGAAAATGATGCGCAAGTTCAATGTCGGTGTTGATTTGAAAACCCCCAAAGTCCCTTATAAAGAAACAATTACTAAAGCGGCTAAGGGCGAATATAAGCATAAAAAACAAACCGGCGGACACGGTCAGTACGGTCATGTGATACTTGAATTAGAGCCGATTCACGAGGGCGGCGAGAATGAATTTGAAAACAAGGTAGTCGGCGGTACTATCCCCAAAAACTACATACCGGCGGTTGAAAAAGGCGTACAAGATGCCCTTAAAGAGGGTGTTTTAGCGGGGTATTCGATAGTAAATGTTAGAACCTTGGTAATGGACGGTAGTTTCCACCCGGTTGATTCTTCGGAAATCTGCTTTAAGATTGCCGGTTCGGGGGCTTTTAAGAGGGCAATGGCCGAGGGTAATCCGATTTTACTTGAGCCGATTGTAAACTTAAAAATAACTATCCCCGGCGATAACACGGGTGATATTATCGGTGACCTTAACACCAAACGCGCAAGGGTACAGGGCATGAACCCCGACGGTGATTTTAACGTGGTTGATGCTCAGGTTCCTTTGGCGGAGATTTTGCGCTACGCAATCGATTTGAAATCAATGACGCAGGGCAGAGGCACCTTTAGTTACGATTTTGACCATTACGAAGAAGTTCCTGCCCATGTCGCTCAAAAAGTGATTGAAGAGGCTGAGGCTGAAAAACAGAAATTGGCGGAAGGAAAGGCCTAGCCTTTAAGTAAAAAAACGTTTAAGAATGCCGGCAGGGTAGTAATATTCTGCCGGTTTTCTTTTTGATTTACTTAGGATGACAGTTTCTTTTCGTTCGCCCTGAGCCTGTCGAAGGGTTCGACGAACGAGAAGAAACGAGAATTACTATTTAGCCGCCGTTATGGTTCGACAAGCTCACCACGAACGGCTAAACCATTGTCTTTGCGAGCGTAGCGAAGCAATCTCATATAGATTAATCCCTTGGAGATTGCCGCGTCACTCGCCAAGGCTCGCTCCTCGCAAAGACGTTTATTAACTTGTCATTCTGAGCTTGCCGAAGAATCTAGGGGTTGGCGGATAGTGTGCTGTTCGGTTACTCCTTATACAGTAGGGCGATTTCTTTTTCGTGATTCCGAGTTCACCTCACAGCCTATATTCCCCGTTCTCTTAGATCCTTCACTGTGTTCAGGATGACAAGGAAGAGATTGCCACGTCACTCGCCAAGGCTCGCTCCTCGCAAAGACGTTTATTAACTTGTCATTCTGAGCTTGCCGAAGAATCTGGGAGTTGGCGGATAGAGCACCGTTCGGTTACTCCTTATACAATAGGGTGATTCCTCTTTCGTGATTCTGAGGACGCCTCATAGCTTATATTTCCCATCCTCTTAGATCCTTAATTTTATTCAGGATGACAAGGGGAAAAAAGGATGACAGTTTCTTTTCGTTCGCCCTGAGCCTGTCGAAGGGTCCAACGAACGGGATATTTTTGAAGCCTACCGAAAAGCAGTATGAATTATGCGGTCTATCCCTCTTAAATCGGGGATAATTGCAATATTTTTAATACAGGGAATTACTTTAAGCAAACCAATAACGGCATCCCTTTGCCCCAACCCGATTTCAAGTAACAAATGCCCGCCGTCGTTTATTTTTTCTTCAACTTGCCCGCATAAAAGCCGGATTACATCCAGCCCGTCTTCACCGCCGTCCAATGCCAACTCAGGTTCAGAGCGGACCGCAGGCACATCTTCCGTGCGGACATAAGGCAGGTTCGCGGCAATAATATCGGCTTTTTCAGGCAGAGGTTCGAGCAGGTTACCGTTTAAAAGCGCTACCTTTTTGTTAACGTTATGTTTATGGCAGTTGATATCGGCAACCATTAAAGCATCCAAAGAAATATCGATTGCGTAGATTTTTGCCTGCGCTATTTTGCTTGCTAAGCTAACCGCAATCGCTCCGCTTCCGGTTCCGATATCGGCAATAACAGGGTTTGGGTATCTTTTACTGAGCTCCAGTGCCTTATCAACCAAGTGCTCGGTTTCCGGCCTGGGGATTAAAACCCCTTTTTGAACATAAAAATCAAGACCGTAAAATTCTTTGTTATCGATAATGTATGCGCTGGGTTCGCCGCTAATCCGGCGGTTAATTAAATCCCAAAACAAGTTTAATTCCGGCGGCAACAACTCCTGCTCGGGGTTTTGATAGAGCCGAACCCTGTCAAAACCTAATACATGCCTTAATAGGATTTCACTTTCAAGCGCGGCGTCTTCAACTTTCTGCTCCGACAGCTTGGCAGCGCCCTGTTGAAGGCATTCCCTTACAATCATTCTGTATGCGATTCCAACAGTTTTGTTTGCTCGTCTGTTGCTAATGAATCAAGCAGATCATCGATATTGCCTTCCATAAAATGCGGCAGGTTACGCAAGGTGATTCCCCCGCGGTGGTCGGTAATTCTGTCTTGCGGGAAGTTATAAGTGCGGATTTTTTCAACGCGCTCGGCGGTTCCGACCTGAGAGCGCCTTTCTTCAACAATATTCCCTTCTTGTTTGCTCTGTTCGATATCCAAAAGCCTCGCCCTTAATACGGACATCGCCTTGGTTTTGTTTTTTAGCTGTGAACGTTCGTCTTGGCATGTAACCACAATACCGGTCGGAATATGGGTAATGCGCACGGCAGTGGCGACTTTATTAACATTTTGACCGCCCGCGCCTCCGCTGTGGAAGATATCAATCCTCAGCTCGTTTTGGTTAATATCAATCTCCACTTCATCGGCAACCGGTAATACCGCTACTGTTGCGGTAGATGTGTGAATACGTCCCGAAGCCTCGGTTGTGGGGACTCTTTGTACGCGATGGACGCCTCTTTCGTATTTTAAGCGGCTAAAAGCCCCTCTGCCGCGGATTTCAAAGATAACTTCACGAATTCCGCCGGATCCGATTTCGTTAATATTAATAATATCGGTCGCCCATCCTTTAATTTGGGCATAGCGGGTATACATACGGAATAAGTCGGCGGCAAAAAGACCGGCCTCTTCCCCTCCGGTCCCCGCCCTGATTTCCATAATAATGTCTTTGTCGTCGTTGGGGTCCTTGGGCAGGAGGGATATTTTTAAATCCTGATATTGATTTTCAACATCGGATTCAAGCCCGTCAATTTCCTGCTTGACCATGGCAAGCATTTCATCGTCGAGGTCATCTTTAAGCATTGCTTTGGTTTCTTCCAATGCCTTTACGGAGTGTCGGTACTTGCGGAAAAGAGTTACCAGGTCTTCCAGTTTGGACCTTTCTTGTGCCAGTTCCAACATTTTTTTAGGGTTGGACAAAGCCTCTTCGCTTGTCATCTCAACTTCAAGTTCGTTATATTGCTGCTCTATTTTAGCAAGTCGTTCTAGCATTTATTTGTTTTTCCTCTGATTTATTCCAAAATATTATAACATAAATAAACGCAATGCCATGTGCGGCATTGCGTTTACGAAAGGGTTATATTGAGTCGCTACAACGAGTTATTGAAGCTGATAATGCTATTCGGAGATACAAGTTTTCCGGGTTTAACGTGTTGACCGTATCCGATAATTGTATTGCTTCCGAGTACCGCTCCCTCGATAGTGCTTCCGGAGCCGATATGGCTCTTATCGGCAACAATCGTATGTTTGATTCTTGCAAAGGGTTCGACATGCACCGATTCCCAAATAATGCAATCGTCAACAACCGAGGAGTTTGAAATCTGGCAGTTGGGGCCGATTACAACCGGTCCTTTTATTTGAACATCTTCACCGATAATGCAGTTTTCTCCGATGACAGCCGGTCCGATAATGCGCGCCGATTGGTGGATTTTGCAATTTGAGCCGGCGGCGACTTTCCTTTTGTTGTTATTGAAACTGTACTGGTTGCTTTTGCCGTCAAGCAAATCGTAATGCAACTGGAAATAATTCTCGGGCCTTCCCAAATCCATCCAGTAGCAATCGGTCGGGAAAGCAAAGACATTCTTCTTTTTTCGTAAAAGCATCGGGAAGATATCCCTTTCGAAGCTGCAATTTGTTTCCTCAGGGATAAGCGACATAACTTCGGGTTCAATAATATAGGTGCCGGCGTTAATCATATTGGTGGTAATTTCGTCGGCGCTGGGTTTTTCCAAAAAACGGGTAATCTTGTTTTCCTGATCGGTTTCCACCAATCCGTAGCTGGTTGGGTCTTCAACAGGGGTTAGGGCAATTGTAAGCACAGCCTTATTTTTATTGTGATGCTCAATCATTGCGGCTAAATCAATATCCGTAAAAACGTCGCCGTTAAAAACCAAGGTCGGCTCATCAATAAATCCACCGGCATTCTTTACGGCACCGGCGGTTCCCAAGGGGTTTTTCTCAACGGTGTATGTAAGATTAACGCCGAATTTACTGCCGTCACCAAAGTAATCTTGAATGGGTTCCGCCAAATAACTGACGGCAAGGGCAATATCGGTAACTTTTTGCGCTTTTAAGCGTTTAATAAAATAGTCGAGAAAAGGGGTATTTAAAACCGGAACCATTGATTTGGGGGTGTTGACCGTTAACGGTCTTAACCTGGTACCGAAACCACCGCTTAAAATTACTGCTTTCATAATCCGTTGCCCTCCTTGACAAAGATAAACAATTTCATCGTCGCTCTATGATACATAGTATATAATATCAGGCATAGTTTTAAAAGAATTTAAATTGCACTGTGTCGGCTTTAAGGCTTATAATTACAACATTGCCGGTTAACATACTAACGGTGCAATTTTAAGTTTATATTATGAAAATAACGGGGAGATTAAATAGCATTGAATAAAACACCGCCAAAAAAGAAGATGACACATGTTGTCCGCGAAAAAAAGAGAAAGAATCTTAACGATATACTCAAGTTTGTCGTTTTTTCGATAATTGCGGTTGTGGTGGGGTTGGTCGGAGTAGGGGTCGGTAAATGGTACCAAGACGATTATAAACCGATGCACGAAACCGTTATCGAGGTAAACGGTACAAAATTCGATATGCAATATTATATCGAAATGCTGAGGTACATATCGGGGGAATATATCCAATTTGCCCAGTACTTTACCGATACCGCTTTGCAGTATATTGAATATTATGAGCTCTTAAAGCAGGGCGCCGCGGATTTGGGGATAACTGTTTCCGATAAAGAAGTTAATGCCGAGATTAAGAAAAATAAATACAATAATACCCCGGCCGCAAAGGATATGGTTCGAGCGGGTTTACTTATTCCCTTGTTGGAAGATCATTTCGGCGCACAAATAAATCCGTCCGCCGAGCAAAGTAATCTGCTGGCGATGTTCCTTGAAAGCCAGGCACAGGTTGAGGCGGTAAAAGCACGCCTTGCCGGCGGTGAATCATTCGAAGATATTGCCAAAGAACTCTCATTGGATTCCGCCACTCAAAAAGCCGACGGGGTGCTTAGTTGGTTACCTAAAGGTGTTATCGCTAATATTTTAGGCGCCTCTGCGCTAACCGATGAGCTTATTTTCGGCGCCGCAATCGGGGAGTTAAATACCGTTGAAGATACGAACAAAAATAAACCCGTGGGTTATTGGATATTACAAGTTACCGAACGATCTACCAAGACAGACGAAGATTCCGCGGAAGAAACCGAGGTTGCCAAAGTAAAAGCAATCCTGCTTGGGAGCAAAGAAAAGGCCGATGAGGTTTTATCCCTCTTAAATAACGGCGGTGATTTTGACGCTTTAGCCGAAGAATATTCGTTGATATGGAGCGAAGAAAGCGGTTGTGTTTTGGAAGTTGAGAAAGAAGATAATACCGCAGCATTTGACGGCTTTGTTTTTAATTCCGAAACCGAACTTAATGTCATAAGCGAAGTAATTCAAGATGTTGAAAGAAACACCAAGGGCGGTTATTGGATCTACAAAGTAACCGAAAAGGCCGTCCGTGACATATCGGAAACCAATATGAAGATGTTAATCGGGAATGCCCTTGAAGATTGGATAGACGGTTTTGACGAAGATAGCGCGGTGCTTGCCGAAAACATTGAAGATATGAAAAAATTTGCGGCTGCTAACATTTTACGATAGTTATCGGTCGGTATATTAAAAGATATTAGGTGGTATAAGTTATGGAACAGAAAGCTATTGGTGTGGGGCTCTTGGGTTTTGGAGTTATCGGCAGTCAGGTTGCCCGCGTATTGTTGGATAGGGAACAAAGGAACTCGGAACAGGCGGGTTGTCCGGTTGTTTTACGCAAAATAAAGGTGATTGAAGCCGATTTGGCAAAACCGAAAGCAAAAGCAATGCCGGCTGAGTTATTTACTACCGATGAAGACGAATTCTATAACACCCCAGATATGGATATTGTTATCGAACTTATAGGCGGTGTTAATCCGGCGCTTTTGTATCACGAGCGGGCTATTAAATCGGGGAAACATGTCGTTACCGCCAACAAAGAGCTGATTGCCAAGCACGGCTTTGAGCTAATGGAACTTGCGAAGCTGAATAATGTCAGCATTAGCTACGAGGCGGCGGTGGGCGGGGGTATCCCCCTTATCGGTCCGTTGCAAAAGGATTTAATAGCCAATAATATCGAAGGCATTTATGCCATTATTAACGGCACAACAAACTACATAATTACTCGGATGACGACCGAAGATATCGATTTTCCCGAGGCCTTGGCCGAAGCGCAAAGGCTGGGATATGCCGAAGCCAATCCAACCAATGATATCGAAGGCAAAGATGCCGCTTATAAACTGGCGATTATGGCAGCCCTTACTATGGAAGTTAAGGTTAACCCCGAAGATATTTTCTGTGAGGGTATTTCAAAACTGGAGAGTCGAGATTTCCGCTATGCCAGCGAGCTGGGTTACGCCATTAAACTTTTGGCAATCGCCAAGCAAGACAGCGGTTTCGTGGAGGTCCATGTCTATCCGGCCTTTGTTCCCGCCGAAAGCTTTTTGGCGAAGGTGGACGGGGTCTATAACGCCGTTTTGGTTGAGGGTGATTTGGTTGGTAAGGTTACGTTCTGGGGTGAGGGCGCCGGTGCCAGCCCGACCTCAAGCGCAGTTGTCGCTAATGTAATTCAAACGGCAAAGAAAATCGATAACGGTGATACTTCTTATAACTACTGGAAAATTAAATCCGGTAAGCAAGTAAAACCGATGTCCGAAATTATAAACAGGTATTATATCAGGATGGCGATAAACGATCAGCCCGGGGCACTGGCAAGTATTGCCGGGGTTTTTGGGGATTACGGAATCAGTATTTCGGCTGCATTGCAAAAAGAAGATAACATTGAAGAAAAATCGGCTGAAATTGTAATAATGACCCATCCGGCATCGGAAGAGGCGATGCGAACCGCACTTAATCAATTAAATGATCTAACGGCGGTTAAAGAAATCAATAATTTCATACGTGTTGAGGAATAAGATGTCAAGAGCAGGTGTATTATTCAGATATAAAGATTATTTGCCGATAACACACGATACCCCGCTGTTTTCAATCGGTGAGGGCTCGACCCCTTTGGTAAAATCCAAAAATCTCTATAAAGAAATCGGTTGCGATGAATTGTATTTCAAGCTGGAAGGTTGCAATCCGACCGGTTCGTTTAAAGACAGGGGAATGGTGATGGCAATGGCCAAAGCCATTGAGGACGGCAGCAAGGCGGTTATCTGTGCCTCAACCGGTAATACCAGCGCTTCGGCGGCGGCGTATGCCACGGCGATGGGATTAAAATGTGTCATTATTATTCCGGAAGGTAAAATTGCCAAAGGCAAGCTGGCGCAGGCGATTATTCACGGCGCACAAATTATTGCTATCAGCGGTAATTTTGATCAAGCGCTGCAAATCGTGCGGACCATAACCGAAAAACATCCGATTGCGCTGGTTAACTCGGTTAACCCAAACCGCATTGAGGGGCAAAAAACGGCTGCCTTTGAAATTATAGACGAACTGGGAGAAGCCCCCGATTACCTCTTTATCCCGGTCGGTAATGCCGGTAATATTACCGCTTACTGGAAGGGATTTACGGAATATTACAATCTGCAAAAGGCAACCAAAAAGCCTCAAATGATGGGTTTTCAAGCGGAGGGAGCGGCTCCCATTGTTCACGGTTATCCGATTGAAAAGCCGGAAACGGTGGCAACCGCCATTCGTATCGGTAACCCTGCCAGCTGGGAAAAGGCAACACGGGCGCGAGATGAATCCGGCGGCCTGATTGATATGGTTAGCGACGATGAAATAATGGCGGCACAGAAAATTATGGCGTCACGCGAAGGTGTTTTTGGCGAACCTGCTTCATCGGCGCCTTATGCCGGTCTTTTAAAGATGGCTCGCAGCGGTGTTGATTTTTCCGGCAAAAAAATCGTTTGCGTCGTAACCGGTAACGGGCTTAAAGATACCGATACCGCGATTAAAGATTCCGGCTCTTTCTTACAACTTCCGACCGACCTTGGGGCAATTGAAAAAGCCCTCGGTTTTTAGTTTACTGTCTTAATCAGATATCGGGGCGGGTGGGTTAATACCATCCCCCTCGCTATTTTCTTGCTTTTAAATTAATAACGCTTAGAGCGTAAATATGTCTGCGTCTGTTCCCTTAAATTCAATTAAAATCGGAGGATTAAATGACAAAAGAAATAATTGACAGCCCCGGCGGTTTCTTTCAGCATTATCCGCGTGTTGCCGTGGTGATTACGGCTAAAAGCGGCGCTAAAGAAAATGCGATGACTGTTTGCTGGCATATGCCGATGTCCAAAAAGCCTCCCCTGATTGCCTTTGTTACAGGTACGCGCCATTTTACTTACAAGCTTATTAAGGAAAGCGGTGAATTTGCCGTTAACCTCCTCCCCGATACCCATGCCGAACTGGTTGCCGCAATCGGCGGCACTAAAGGCGAAAGCTGCGATAAATTTGCAACGTTTGCGATTAAAAAAGGAAAATCCGCCGTAACATCCGCTCCTGTCCTTGCGGACGCCTATGTTTCCTTTGAGTGCAAGGTTATCGAAGAGAAATTGTATAACGAACAAAGTATGGTTATCGGCGAAGTGGTGGCTACTCATATGCGTGAAGAATGCTTTAGTAAAGACAGGGATACAATTGATATTCAAAAGGTAAAGCCTGTCCTTTATCTGGGGAATGAACAATACCTTGATATCGAAAGCCCCAAAGTGCGGATATTGAAGCGTGAAGAATGTGCCGAGGATTTAAAAATCTAAAACTATTGCCGAATTATCTTGATGGTGATAAGCTTTAATATTCCGTAAAAACTAAATAAAAAGGAAAATCCGGTGTTTAACGAAGAAAAAATAAAAAGTTGTGTTAAAGATATTATTATCGCCATTGGCGAGGACCCCAACCGCGAGGGCTTATTGGAAACCCCGCGCCGTTTTGCGGAGATGTATGCCGAACTTTTTGTCGGGATGAATATGGATCCGGTTGAAGAACTGAAGGTCGATTACGAGCTTGGGCATCATGAGATGGTAATCCTCAAAGATATCCCTTTTTATTCAATGTGCGAACACCATTTGTTGCCGTTTTTCGGCGTGGTGCATGTCGGCTATATCCCCAATAAAGAGGGAAGGGTGGTCGGCATCAGTAAACTGGCAAGGGTCGTGGAAATTATTGCCAAACGCCCGCAAATTCAGGAACGAATGGCAACCGATATTGCCGATACGATTGTAAAAGGTCTAAACCCCGACGGGGTCGGTGTTGTAATTCAGGCCGAGCATATGTGTATGACAATGCGCGGCATCAAAAAACCGGGTGCCAGCGTTTTGGCATCGGCTCTGAGGGGTATTTTCCGCAGCCGTGCCGATAGCCGCGCCGAATTTTTCTCGTTGATTCAAAACAGATAATAAAGCCGTCGAAATTGTAATCTTGCTTTTCTGAACGGAAAGTTGCGTCCGGCAGTTTTTTAGACAGTCTGCTTTAAACCTCGCAACTCTTTTTTATCTCAAATCGCCTGTTTTATGGGAATTTTCATATTCAAAAAAGACGTTTATGCGTAGATTTGGCAAAAATTTTAACTTGTAGTAAAATGTCTCTTTGTAAAAAATATTTGAATGTAGGAAGAATAGTAGTCACATGTGTAAAAACAAAGCTAATTATTGCCCCAAATGCGGCAGTAAAAGTCTCTATCTTGAAAATGATGAAGGAATTATCTCGGAGCATTGCTTCTTGTGCGGATATGAAGTCCTGTCACGGGAATTGCAATCCCTGATTAATTTGGAAGATTTCGCCGAATCTGCCGAACAAGCTGTCGGTTAAGTTTTCGGCGAAAGCCGTTCGGCTTAAAAATAAAGATCCCCAACGCAAAATAAGAAACAAAATCCGGCCAACCGGCCGGAGGCGTGCTTTTCTTTTTAATACCCTGTTTTACTCTTGGTTCGGGTGTTTTGTGCGCGGACGTTTTTGTAAAACGACAAAATGTGATTTATTGTTTTGGCGGCGGGCGGTTGTTACCGTTTTAATTTTTTATGCCAAACCGACTCATTCGTTGCAATCAAAGAGCTTATCTGTTTTACGGAGGGCTTCTCTAAATATCTGCCAGCTCATCCCATAAAATATCGCTAAATTCAAAAACGGGGCCGTCGTCGCATACCTGTTTTAAACCGCGCGTTGTTTTAATCGTACAGCCGTAACAAACACCGACACCGCATGCCATTCGTATTTCCAAAGAAACCTGGCAAGGCCTGCCTTTTAGCAGTCCGCTTGAATTCATTGTGCGGTACATCGGAGCGGGTCCGCATGCAAAAACAGAATCAATATCCCCCAAACAATCCGGTAAAACATCGGTAGTTCTGCCGCATATGCCAACCGAACCGTCATCTGTTGCAATAATGCACTCCACATCGGCGGGAAGCAAATTTTGGGGCAATAATATTTCATTACTGCGCGCCCCGATAAGCAGCGCAACATTTTTATTTTGAGCGAGGGCTGTTTCGGCAAGAAACGGCATCGGGGCAATCCCCATCCCGCCGGCAATCAGTAACAGGTTTTGAGAACCCTCATCAATGGTATAACCGTTACCCAGAGGCCCTAAAACGCTGATTGAGGCCGACGCTTTCTGTTTTGAAAGCCAATCTGTGCCGCGCCCTAAATTTGCATATAAAACGGCAATTCGGCTATCTTTAACGCGGTGAATACTAATCGGTCTGCGCAGCAGTGTGTCACCGCCGCATTGTAACATCACAAACTGCCCGGGTTTGGCGGAAGCGGCAATTTCAGGCGCTTCCAACCACATTAAAGACACGCTCGGCATTACCTCATCATTGGAGATGATTTTACAGTTCAAATGTACGGTGTTTACTAATTTTTTACTGTTTATTTTATGCCTCCATATCGATATTTAACGGTTACGATATTCCGCCATCGATAACACATCGTAATTATGTTCGCTGTTAGTGATTACTTCGGCAACCGCTTTGGCGGTATCAAGGGAAGTAAAGCAGGGGATACGTCTTTCGGCGGCGGCACGGCGAATATGGAACCCGTCTCGCAATGAAACCCTGCCTCCGGTGATGGTATTAATAACGCCGTCAACAACACCGTCGCGGATAATATCCAGTACGTTAGGGTGTCCTTCGTTCAGTTTTTTGGTAATCATCGATACGGATAAACCGGCGTTTTGTAAGAGTTCGGATGTCCCTTCCGTAGCGTATAATTTAAAACCGGCGTCGTGGAAACTCTTAATAATCGGCAGCGCTTCGGCCTTATCCCTGTCCGCAATACTAAATAGCATACTGCCCTTTTCGGGAAGCATTGAACCTGCGGCCAAAAGCGCCTTTACCAGCGCCCCGTTAAAGGTGGTATCAATCCCCATTACCTCGCCGGTTGATTTCATTTCGGGGCCCAGGTATGTATCGACACCGAACAGTTTCGACATTGAAAACACCGGCGCTTTAATGGCAACCAACTTTTTATTGGGGAATAATCCCGTTTGGTAGCCCTGTTCTTTGAGGGTTTCCCCAAGGATAACTCGTGTTGCGACATCCACTACCGGTATGCCGGTTACTTTGGATATAAAAGGTACGGTACGGCTGGCACGCGGGTTAACTTCAAGCACGTATATCTTTGATTTGCCGTTATTTTCCCTTACAACGTCAAACTGGATATTCATTAATCCCTTTATTTTAAGAGCAAGCCCGATGCGTACCGAGTAATCAACAATAGTATCGGCCTCTGTTTTAGTTAATTTGATTGCGGGATAAATTGCCATTGAATCGCCGCTGTGAACACCGGCTCTTTCGATATGCTCCATAATCCCCGGAATAAAGACACTCTCTCCGTCGCAAACGGCATCTATTTCAACCTCTTTACCGAGCAGATATTTATCGATTAGTATCGGATGCCCGGTATCAAGGTCGGCTGCCAGTTTTGCATAACGGGCAAGCTCATTAACATTGTGGACTATTTCCATCGCCCTGCCGCCCAGTACGTAACTTGGCCTTACCAGTACCGGATAGCCGATAATCTCGGCGACATTAATCGCCTCTTCAACGGTTGTTACGGTTGCCCCCGGCGCTTGCGGAATCCCAAGCTCGTTTAACAACCGCTCAAAACGTTTGCGGTCTTCGGCGAGGTCAATTGTTTCCGAATCCGACCCGATAATCGAAAGCCCCGCCCGTGTCAGCGGTGTTGCCAGATTGATTGCTGTTTGCCCGCCAAACTGCAAAACCGAATGCGGTTCCGAGATTACGGAATCGTCATCCGAATAATAACTCTCATTTTCGATAATATCTCTTACGCTTTCTTCGTCAAGCGCTTCAAAATACAACTTGTCGCTGGTATCGAAATCGGTAGACACCGTTTCGGGGTTTGAGTTAATCATAATGCTTTGGTAGCCTGCTTTTTGTAACGCCCATGCCGAATGCACGCTGCAATAATCGAATTCAATCCCTTGGCCGATGCGAATCGGTCCGCTGCCGATAACAATCGCCTTATTGCGGTTTTCGGTAATCGATTCGTTTTCTTTTTCGTAGGTGCTGTAAAAATAGGGGGTCGTGGCATTAAATTCCGCCGCACAGGTATCAACCATTTTATAAACAGGGGCCAGTTCCCAATCGTGCCGCTGTTGCCGCACCTGTTCCGGCAACCTATCCGCCAAAGTTCCGATTTGAATATCGGAGAAGCCGAGCCTTTTGGCTTGTAATAAAAGCTCCGGCGTCAGAGGTTCCGATAAAAGGCGCTTTTCCATATTGACAATATTCTTAAATTTATTCAAAAACCATAAATCGTAGCCGGTTTGTGCGGCGATTTCTTCAACCGCTTTACCGCGCCGCAGCGCAGCCATTACCGCCCATAACCTGAGATCATTGGGATAAAGCGGGTATGATTTTATATCATCGCTAAGCTCCCACTTGGGGTCTTCCCAAAGCAGTGAACGTTTCCCGAATTCCAGCGAGCGAACGGCTTTTTGGATTGCAGCCTCAAAGCACCTGTCAATCGCCATAACTTCACCGGTCGCTTTCATCTGAGTGCCGATAACCCTGTCTCCGGAATCAAATTTATCAAACGGCCAGCGCGGTATTTTGGCAACGATATAATCAATTGTCGGTTCGGAGGAAGCCAAAGTCTTCCCTGTTATCATGTTCGAAATTTCATCAAGCTTTTTACCGATGGCAATCTTTGAGGCGATGCGGGCAATCGGGTAGCCGGTGGCTTTACTGGCGAGTGCCGAACTGCGGCTTACGCGCGGGTTTACCTCGATTACATAATATTGATTACTTTGCGGGTCGAGCGAGAATTGCACATTACAACCGCCTTCAATCCCCAAAGCGCGGATAATTTTAAAGCTGGCGGTTCTTAATATTTGCACTTGTTTAGCATTTAGGGTTTGCGTGGGGGCGACAACGATACTGTCGCCGGTATGGACACCCATTGGGTCGATATTTTCCATGTTACAAACGGTTATGCAGTTATCGGCACCATCTCTCATTACTTCGTATTCGATTTCTTTCCAACCGACCAAAGATTTTTCCAAAAGCACCTGATGAACCGGGCTGGCATTTAGCCCTGTTGTTACAACCTCGTTAAAATCGCTCCAATTGTTAACAAAACCGCCCCCCGTACCGCCAAGGGTATAAGCAGGACGAATAATTATCGGCAGCCCTAAATTATTGGCAAACTCACGGGCTTCGCGAATGTTATTGACACTGGCGCTTGGCGGAACAGGTTCGCCGATTTCTTCCAGCATTTCCTTAAAAAGCTCCCGGTCTTCGCCTTTGCGGATAGATTCTATCGGGGTTCCCAAAGAGGTAACGTTGTATTTTTCTAAAACACCGGCATCCGCCAGAGCAACCGCCAAATTAAGCCCGGTTTGCCCGCCGAGGGTCGGCAGCAGCCCGTCCGGACGTTCTTTTTCGATAATTCGGGTAATAACTTCAACCGTAAGCGGTTCAATATAGACGATATCGGCGATATCTTCATCGGTCATAATAGTTGCCGGGTTGGAGTTTACAAGTACGGAGATAATGCCTTCTTCACGCATCGCTTTGCATGCCTGTGCTCCGGCATAGTCAAACTCCGCCGCTTGCCCGATAACAATAGGCCCAGAGCCGATAATCAATACTTTTTTAGGTTTAGACAAGGTTTTTACTCCTCTTTTAACAATCTTGTTTTGTAATTTACCGCTTATCAATTAACGCTAAAAACTTTTTAAACAGATAATTCATATCCAACGGGTCGGGAGATGCCTCCGCATAATACTGGACACCGAAAACCGGTAACTCGGTATGCCTTACGCCTTCAACCGATCCGTCGTTAAGGTTAATAAAACTGACCTCAAGCCCGTTGGTTACGGTGTCAGAATCCAGCGCAAATCCGTGGTTTTGGCACGTAATATGCACCCTGCCGCTTTCAAGTTCTTTAACCGGCTGGTTATTGCCGTGATGCCCAAACCCCATTTTGTATGTTTGGGCGCCAAAAGCCCTGCCGATTAAAAGGTTACCGAGGCAAATACCCATTAGAGGTTTATTTTGAGCCAATATTTTTATGTTTTCGACAATATCATCCAAAAGTTCGGGGTTTCCGGGGCCCGGCGAAAGCAGGATCCCATCCGGGTTTGTTCTTAGTATTTCATCTGCCGGTGTGTCGCAGGGAAATATTTTTAAGGAACAATCCATTTCGCTAAGTTTATTTAATAAACTGAATTTAATGCCGCAATCAAGCACGGCAACGGAATATTTATTTGTGGCGCATTTTATTGACGGCCAATCGTAAACGGTAGGGGATGACACTTGTTTTACAAAAACAGAGTCGGCATATTTGGGTTTTAACATTATTTCTCCCAAAGCCTGTTGCGGGGTTAGCTTTGTTGTAATAATACCGCGCATTGCCCCGTATGAACGAATTTGTCTTGTAATTGCCCTTGTATCAACGCCTCCGATTGCGGGCGTTCCGTTTTCAATAAGGTATTCGGCGAGGGTTAGTTTGCTTTGGTAATGGCTGGGTTCCGCACATTCCTCCCTAACAATCAACCCGCCGGCTTGAATGCGTTCGGATTCGAAATCGGCTTCGTTAATGCCGTAATTACCGATCATCGGGTAAGTCGGCATTATGATTTGCCCGGCATAGGAAGGGTCGGTTAACATCTCCTGATAACCCGCCATGCCGGTGTTAAAAATCACTTCGCCGTATGCTTCTTTGTCGGCCCCAAAGGAGTAGCCTTCAAAAATTGAACCGTTTTCAAGTATCAGAATCGCTTTTTTATTCATATTTTAGGCTCCCGGTTCCATCGAGTTATCTTTATAAACTATTTCACCGCCAAAAACGGTTGCTTTAACCTTACCCTTTAGCTTTTGCCCGTTTAAGGGGTTATTCTTCCCCTTGGAAGAGAATTCATTTACATTAACCGTCCACTCTTTATTCGGATCAAATATCGTAATATCGGCTGTTTCGCCTTGCGTCAGCGTTCCCAATTTTCCGAAATTGTTTCCGATAATTTGGGCCGGCGCTTCGGTTAATTTGGATATCATTAGGTTAATATCAATATCACCGTTATGCACCAGTTTCATTAGGCTTCCCAAGGCGGTTTCAAATCCGCTGATACCGAACGGGGCGGTTGCAAATTCGCGTAGCTTTTCGTTATCGGTGTGCGGAGCATGGTCGGTGGCAATCATATCGATCGTGCCGTCCTTTAGCCCCAAAATTAAGGCTTCGACATCTTTTTGCGAGCGCAGCGGCGGGTTGACTTTGGCATTGGTGTCGAATCCGAGCACTGCCTCTTCGGTCATTGTAAGATGGTGCGGGGTCACCTCAGCGCTAATTTTAACCCCGTCCTTTTTAGCGCTGCGAACAAGGTCAACCGCACCTTCCGTGCTGATATGACAGATATGCACTCCGGCACCGGTAAGTTTGGCTAAGGCAATATCCCTGGCAACAATATTTTCTTCGGCGGCATTCGGGATTCCTTTTAATCCGAGCCTTGTTGCCATAATGCCTTCGTTAATCTGCCCCCCTTCGAAAAGGTCAATATCTTCACAGTGGTCGCAGATCGGAATATTAAATATCAGGCTGTATTCAAGCGCCTGTTTCATAATGCGTGAATTTGCAATCGTTGAACCGTCATCGCTTACCGCGACTATTCCGGCCTCAACCATTTCTCCCATATCGGCCAGCTCCTTACCGTTGCGGCCCCTGGTGATACATCCTATCGGCAGGACTCGAATGCAAGAGTCGGCTGCGGCAGTCGCCTTTATAAAATCGACTGTGGCTTTGTTATCAATTGCCGGATTGGTATTGGGCATACAACAGATAGTTGTAAAACCGCCCTTAGCGGCCGCTTTACTGCCTGTTGAGATTGTTTCTTTTTCTTCAAAACCGGGTTGCCTTAAATGGCAATGAAAATCAATAAACCCGGGACAAACAATCATTCCTTTCGCGTCCAAAGAACCACAGTCTTCCGGAATATTTTGAACGGCGGGGGCGATTTCTTTTATTTTACCGTCAACAATCAGTAAATCGCCGATAATATCCAATTTTTGCGAAGGGTCAATAATCCGCCCGCCTTTAATTAACATTGCTTTATTCATCGCGGTTACCTCCTGTCAGCAAGTAAAATAGAGCCATTCGCACAGCCACTCCGTTGGTAACCTGCTCGTTGATTACCGAACGACTGCCGTGAACAACGGATGATGCGATTTCGATATCTTCGTTTACGGGCCCCGGATGCATTACAATTACATCTTTGGCGGCATTTGCCAGTCGTTCTTCCGTAATCCGATACAGTGCGGCGTATTCGCGGATACTGGGAATTAGTCCGTTTTGCTGCCTTTCCAACTGTAACCGCAAACCCATTACAACATCGGCGCCTCGGATTGCGTCGTCGATATTCGTTGTTACTTTAACTTTCGGGAAATGCGGTTGCGGATTTTCGATTCCTTTGGGTAACAGCGTTGACGGGGCACAGACAGTTACATCCGCCCCCATTTTTGTTAGCCCCCAAATATTGGAATGAGCAACGCGGCTGTGAATAATATCTCCGATAATTGCTACCTTTAATCCTTTAATGCTGTTTTTGTGCTGCAGCATTGTGTACAAATCAAGCAAAGCCTGTGTCGGGTGGGCGTGCCAACCGTCACCGGCGTTGATAATACTGGCTTTGACGTGTTTGGATGCCAAATCAGGCGCTCCGGAATGAGGATGGC
Organism: Dehalococcoidales bacterium; assembly: GCA_041656115.1. Classification (NCBI taxonomy): domain Bacteria; kingdom Bacillati; phylum Chloroflexota; class Dehalococcoidia; order Dehalococcoidales; species Dehalococcoidales bacterium. The sequence continues at coordinate 208,611 of JBBAED010000001.1, forward strand.
GGATAACAATAATATCGGCTCCCAGCGCTTCAATCGTTTCTAAGGTATCAATTAAGCTCTCGCCTTTGGTTACGCTGCTTGAGGATACCGTTAGATTACTGATATCGGCGCTTAAATTCTTGGCGCCCAGTTCAAACGACGAGCGCGTGCGTGTACTTGCTTCGTAAAACAATGTAACCACTGTTTTACCGCGTAACGTCGGGACTTTTTTAATCGGCCTCGATAATATCTCATGCATCGCCTTTGTTGTTTGCATTACAAGTTCGATTTCCGCCGTTGTAAAATCATCAAGATCGAGGATATGTTTATGCTGCCATATTTTCTGCTCGGGCGGTGCGCTGTCGGTTTTTAGCTTCGGTTCCATTGTTGTTTGCGATACCTCCATGGCTAATCCTCCCTCCCGGGTTCGGGAATAATGGCGACTTCATCGACATTGTCTGTTTCCGTAAGATAAACTTGAATCTCTTCGTTACGGGCGCTGGGGATATTTTTACCGACATAATCGGCACGTATCGGCAGTTCTCTGTGCCCGCGGTCAACCAGAACCGCCAGTTGTATTGACAGCGGTCTTCCGAAGTCGATAATGGCATCCAGCGCCGCGCGAACACTGCGGCCGGTGTATAAAACATCATCAACTAAAACAATAATTTTACCGTCGATTCCGGTGGGGATATCGGTGCTTTGGACTATCGGCGGAACATTCTGAGAAGAGATATCATCGCGGTAGAGGCTGAAATCAAGAACACCGACCGGAATACTTGCGTTTTCAAACAGTTCAATATTGGCAGCCAATCGCTTGGCAAGAGGAACACCGCGTGTGCGCATTCCGATTAAAACAATGTTTTTGGTGGATTTGTTACGTTCGATTATTTCGTGAGAGATACGGGCCAATGTGCGTTTGATATCGGCCTCATTCATTATAATTTTTCTGGTCATAAAAAAACCTCTTACCGTTATTTTGCCGGCAAGAGGTGAACTCGCGTATTTCCACATTCCCCTTGCCAGCCTCTCTGGACTAGCATTAAAGGTGTTATTTAACTGGAGATAATTATAACACTACCAATGTTGCCATTGCAATCAATTTTTTGCTTAAACAAAAATATTTAAAAACTTTTTTTGCCCTAAATTCGGGAACAAAACACAAGCATCTGATAAAACAAACAAGAAATTAGAGCTGTTTGACCCAGTTTACGGCATTTTGAAAGATTTTAAACCCGTCTCCCTCGTCAGCCAGGTTTTCTGTTGTCCATCTTGGGTGTTGTTTGGCGGAGATGAATCGTTCGGGGTTGGGGATAAGCCCCAAAATACGCCCGCTCTTATCACAAATTCCGGCGATTCCGTTTAAAGAGCCGGTGGGGTTATCGGGATATTGCATAGTTGATATGCCGCACTCATCCGCATAATACAAGGGAACATCAATAGATGCCAACTCCCCGGTATCGGTCATAAATCTGCCCTCGCTGCAAGCAACCGGCAGATACATCTTTTCGATTCCTTTCGTAAAAACACAACTGCTTTCGGGGTTAACTTTTAAGTTTACCCAGCGGCATTCGAATTTACCGGAAGCGTTGTATGTTAGGGTGGCTTTAGGCTGTTTACCGAACATGGCCGGATCAGGCAGCAGGCCGCTTTTAACAAGCGCCGCAAAGCCGTTTGAGATACCGAGGATTAACCCTCCGTCTTCAATAAAGGTTTTTATCTCATCGTTAAGCGCGGTACTTATTTCGCCGGCAATCACTTTACCCGAACCAAGGTCGTCGCCGTAGGTTAAACCGCCCGGCAGTACCAAAATCCGGTAATCTTTTAATAATTTGGCTTTTTGTTTAAGTTCGTCGATATGTACAATCGAAACACTCGCCCCCGCTTTTTCAAAAGCAACAGCGGTTTCCGCTTCGCTTGCCGTGCCCGGTGCCCTTAATATCAGTGTTTTTATAATACTCATTTAAACATTTACCATCCCAGCGGTTTTTGCCAGGCTTCCTTTAAATTTTCTATCTCGACTTTTGAAATTACATCATTATTGAGCCCGATTATTTCTAAGGTACTAACGGCGGTAACTTCGCCGATACGGGCAAAAGGTGCATCTCCCAGTGTTTTCTCAAACTCCGCAGCATCACACGGGGCAACTTCCGCCAAAAAGCGGCTGTTGGATTCGGAGAACAAAATATAATCGTCGCGAGTAATTTCTTCTCCCAGCGGAACATTTGCAAGTTTTACGGTGGCGCCTAAACCTCCGGCAAACGCCATTTCGGCAATCGCAACCCCCAAGCCGCCTTCGCTAAGGTCATGGCAGGCCTGAACCAAGGATTTGGCGGTGGCTTTACTGAGGTTATCCATTATGTTTTTGGATTTTTGGGCATCCACAATGGGTACGTCATTCCCCAAGAATCCGATGGTCTTGTAGTATTCGGAGCCGCCCAGCTCTCTGTAGGTATCTCCGATAATATAAATATAATTACCGGCTGCTTTAAGGTTCATACTGATGGCCTTATTAACATCTTGCATAATTCCCATCGCCGATATTAAAAGCGTATCGGGGATGGCGGTTGTAACTCCGCGGTATTGGAATTCATTGTGCAAACTGTCTTTACCTGAAATAAAGGGTGTACCAAAAGAGATTGCCATATCGTAACAAGCCTGGCAGGCACGCACCAAAGACCCCAATTTCGAGGGGTTGTTGGTATTCCCCCAGCAGAAGTTATCTAATATTGCGACCCTTTCAAGGTTACCGCCGACGGCAACAATTTGCCTTAAGGCTTCATCAATTACCGAAGCCGCCATCCAGTAGGGGTCAATATCACCGTATTTGAAATTGATTCCGTTTGAGACGATAACACCCTTATCGGAGTCAGAGAGCGGTTTTATAATCGCGGCATCACCGGGGCCGTCGTTATTTTTGCCGACTAAGGGTTTTAAAACGCTCATTCCCAGCACTTCATGATCGTACTGACGGATAAACGACTCCTTGCTGCAAACGTTCCAGGAGCCGAGAATCGTTAACAGTGATTCCGTAATATCGGGGCAGATATCTTTGGGCTCGATACAGCTTGCTTTGTACCATAATGCCCTTGATTCAAGCTGAGGGCGTCCGTTATGCAAGAATTCCATATCGAGGTCGCAAACCTGATTGCCATCAAAAAAGAGTTGAATCTTCTGATTATCCGTAAACTCACCTATTACCGCAGCTTCGGTATTTTCGGAGGCAAAGAGAGCCAAGAGTTCATCGACTTTATCAGGCGGAACCGCCATAATCATCCGTTCCTGTGATTCGGATATCCAGATTTCCCAATAGGAGAGCCCTTTATATTTCAAGGGTACCTTATCTAAATAAACCTTGGCGCCGGTTTCAGCGCCCATTTCTCCGACAGCCGAAGAAAGGCCGCCGCCGCCGCAATCGGTTATCCGAACAAACAATTCTTTATCTCTGGCTTGCAAAACGGCATCAATTAAGTTTTTTTCAACGATAGGGTTTCCGAAGGGGATGGAGCTAAAGGTGGCCCCGCCGGGGTCTTTACTTAGTTGTTCGGAGGCAAAGGAAACGCCGCGAACGCCGTCACGGCCGGTTCTGCCGCCGGTAATTACAATTAAATCCCCTGTTTTTTGTTGACCCATTTGCGAATACTTTTTGGGCATTAAGCCGATTGAGCCGCAAAAAATAAGTGGGTTGGCGGTATAGCGCTTATCGAAACAAAAAGTTCCGTTACCGGTTGGGATTCCCAATTTACCGCCGTAATCGGCAGCACCGGCATGCGCCCTCTTCAGTACGTAGCGCGGGTGTAAAACGCCTTCCGGTAATTCTTCGTAGGGCATATCCGGGTTCCCGACACAAAAAATGTCGGTATTAAAAATCGGTTTGGCGGAGAGACCCGTTCCGAGCACATCACGTACAACTCCGCCGATTCCGGTGGCCGCTCCGCTGTAAGGCTCAATCGCCGAGGGGCGATTATGGGTTTCGGCTTTAAAACAGAGCGCCCATTCATCGTTAAATTCGATTACCCCTGCATTATCTTTAAAAACCGAAAGACACCAGGGCTTATTGAGCTCTTTAGTGGCTTTGGCAATTGTTTCCTTAAAAAGATTATCGACAATCTCCCCGTTGTAATTAATTTTGCCTTTAAACGTTTTGTGGCAGCAGTGCTCTGACCACGTTTGAGCAAACGTTTCCAATTCGGCATCGGTCGGGTTGCGTCCAAGTGTGGAGTAGTATTCCTTAATCACCCCAATTTCCTGGAGATTAAAGCCAAAATTACAAGCAACCTTGGCCAGTTCTTCATCGTTTTTATCCAGTATTTCGATATGCTTCAGTTCAAAACAATAATCGGCATTTTCCGAAAAAACAACTGAACCATCGCTAACGACATGCTGGATAGCGGAGTTAACCAGCAGGCGGCTGCAAATTAAATCTGTATCTTCGGGGCCGAGATCGCCTTTAATTAAGAATTTTTTGGAGGTTTTAACGGCCTTAACCTTTTTGATTCCTATATCGTGAATCGCTTTCAGAGTGGTTTCTTCGACCGGGTCGGTAATGCCGGCGTTATAGGTAACTTCTACGGCATACCATTCGTCGGTGTCGGGTTTTTTGATTGCGGAGTCGTAGCTGTAATCTTGTGTAACGGGGTCTGCCAGCAGTTTTGCGCAGATGAATTCAATTTCATCTTTTTCAAGTGCGGCATTTAACCGATAAACATCAACTACACGTACATCGGAAACATTGCCTACACCCAATTCGGCAATATCTTTTGCTAACCTTTGTCCGACGGAATCGGGGAAAGATTCTTTGATACGGACTTCTATTTTATGCATTATTTGTCTCCTCTGTATAATTTGACTCTTTTATAACTAAAGCGATTACGATCCCCTTGATGAGAGCATTTGGTCTTCAGGGATTTGTTTAATTTCGATTCCGGGCATGGCCTCACCCAAGTTTCGGCTAACCTCGGCAATAATTTCGTAGTTTTGATAGTTGGCGACCGCTTTAACAATGGCTTTAGCCCTCTTTTCGGGGTCTTCCGATTTAAAGATGCCTGAGCCGACAAAGACACCCTCGGCGCCGAGCTGCATCATTAAGGCGGCATCGGCCGGTGTGGCAACACCTCCGGCGGCAAAGTTAACAACGGGTAGTTTACCGGTATCGCGGACTAATTTAACCAGTTCGTAGGGAGCGCCGTTTTCTTTGGCGAAGGTAATCAATTTTTCTTGCGGCATGCTGGCAAGCTCTCTGACGCTATCGGTAACCGTTCGCATATGCCTCACGGCTTCAACGATATTACCGGTGCCGGCTTCGCCTTTGGTACGGATCATTGCGGCTCCCTCGGCAATACGCCTTAAGGCTTCGCCGATATTGCGGCAACCGCAAACGAAAGGCACCTTGAAATCGTGCTTCCAGACGTGGGTGGTTTCATCGGCAGGGGTTAGTACTTCGGATTCATCGATAAAGTCAATGCCGATTGATTCTAAGACTCTTGCTTCAACAAAATGACCGATACGGCATTTAGCCATAACGGGGACAGAAACGGCCTTCATAATATTTTCAATAACGGAGATATCGGCCATGCGGGCGACGCCGCCTGCGGCACGGATATCGGCGGGCACTCTTTCGAGGGCCATAACAGAGCAAGCGCCTGCAGCTTCGGCGATTTTGGCTTGTTCGGGATTAACGACATCCATAATAACGCCGCCTTTAAGCATTTGGGCGAGTCCGGATTTAACTTTGTAAGGGTTGGATTCCATGAAAAAACTCCTTTAATAATTGCATAGATTATTGTACCCTTAGTACCTTAGTCATATCAAGCAAAACGACTTGCCGTCCGTTCGTAATTCCTCATTTTTTATGCGCTTTTTTCAAAAAAAATACTTAAAAAAAGGGCTCTCGCATCGGGGGTATCGGTCTTTTTCTGACTTAAAAATGACCCGATACCGTTAACGGTTATAAATAGTGCTATAATGCTTGCGGAGGGCTTATTTGATGGCAGAACCGAAGATGCAAACACTTATTGACGGTGCCCGGGAAATGGGGTTTCCCCTTAATCCCGCGCAGCTGGAACAGTTTGCGATTTACTATCGTGAGCTCTTGGACTGGAACAGCCGCATCAATTTAACGGCTGTAATCGATATCGAAGAAGTTCAAAAAAAACACTTCTTGGATTCTTTGACTTTGGTTAATTTGATAACAAAAAAAGCACCCCGGAACGCTCGGGTTATTGATGTAGGGAGCGGCGCCGGTTTCCCTGGAATTCCCTTAAAAATAGCCTTACCCAATCTCGAAATGACACTTCTTGAATCGACCAATAAAAAGGGGTTGTTTTTAAGCGATATCATTAATAAACTTGGCTTAGATAATACATTTGTAGTTACCGCGCGGGCGGAAGAGATGGGGCAAAACCTTAAGCTGCGCGAGAAGTTTGATGTTGTCGTATCGCGTGCCGTTGCCAACCTTTCTGCGCTGGCGGAGCTGACCCTGCCTTTTTGTTCCGTTGGTGGTTTTCTTATTGCACAAAAAAAGGGAGAGATTACCCTTGAATTGGAGCAATCTTTAAAAGCGATTGAAATCCTTGGCGGAGGCTTACCCCATATTGAAAAAATTGATTTAAGCGCTATTAACGATGAGCGCCTTTTGATTGTTATCGATAAAATAAAACCGACACCGGAAAAATATCCGCGCCGTAACGGCATTCCGCAAAAGAGGCCTCTGGGTTAATTAAAAACATTTTGATATAATGTCATCGGTTGCAAGAGGTTTAAAATGGATAATGGTACAAAAAAGACTGTTTTTACTCTTGGGCATTCCACCAGGCCGATTGAGGAGTTTATTCTCCTGCTTACGGAAAACAATATCCAAAAAGTGGTTGACGTACGCACAATCCCCCGCTCAAGGCATAACCCCCAGTTTAATGCCGACAGCCTCCCCGAATCATTAAAAAAAGCGGGGATTGCTTACCAACATATGGCGGGGTTGGGAGGCTTACGCCATACCCTCAAAGATTCAATCAACATGGGCTGGCACAACACCAGTTTCCGCGGGTTTGCCGATTATATGCAAACACCGGAATTTGCCGATAGTTTGCAAGAACTAATTACACTTTCGCAAAAAGAGATAATTGTATTAATGTGTGCCGAAACACTTCCTTGGCGCTGCCATCGGTCGCTTATCGCCGATGCCTTAACTATACGCGATATCCCCGTTGAGCATATCTATAACCACACGACCCGCAAACCGCATGAGCTTACCTCTTTCGCTCGCGTTAACGGTAACACGATAACTTACCCCGCCTATGAAGAATAGTCATCCAATTTTTCGGTTATCTTTGAAAGAATACGGTGTGTTAAATTGCGGAATGAAAATATCTGTGTTATAGTTTCCTTACAAATGCAGTCACAATAAGACCGCTAGGGGAGCAATACGGCTGAGAGTCCTGAGATTATCGGGCAACCCTAATTACCTGAACTCGGTAATGCGAGCGTAGGAAAGCGGACATCAAGAAACCAGAGTCCGGTGTTTCCGCAGCTCTGGTTTTATTGTTTTAAGGAGAAAAATGACACAGCTTGAACTGGCAAGAAAAGGAATTATTTCCAAACAAATGGAGGCAGTCGCCCAAGCCGAAGGGGTAGAGGCGGATTTTATATGCCAAGGGGTGGCCGAAGGCACAATTGTTATCCCCGCCAATATTAACCACACGGCGCTTATCCCCTGCGGTATCGGCAAGGGGTTGAAAACAAAGGTCAATGCCAATATCGGTAATTCTTCCGACTACGGCGACATCGCAAGCGAACTTAAAAAACTGGCAATGGTTATTGAAACGGGGGCCGATGCGGTAATGGACCTTTCCACAGGCGGGAATGTCAACGAAATTCGCCGCGCCATTGTTAATAAAAGCACAATTGCAATCGGTACCGTTCCCGTCTATCAGGCCGGGTTGGAAGCAACCAAAAAACACGGTGCGATTGTGAATATGACCGCCGATGAATTATTTAACGTGATTGAAGAACATGCCAAAGACGGAATTGATTTTGTTACAGTTCATTGCGGTGTTACCCGCGAATCCGTTGAAAGGCTGCAAAAACAGACGCGCGTTACCGACATTGTGTCGCGCGGCGGCGCTTTTATGATGGGCTGGATGATTCACAACCAAAAAGAGAATCCGCTTTACGAGCATTTTGACAGGTTACTGGAAATTGCTTTGAAATACGATGTTACTTTAAGCCTCGGTGACGGTATGCGCCCCGGTAGTTTGTGCGATGCCACCGATCGGGCACAAGTGCAAGAATTGATTATTCTCGGCGAGTTGGTTAAAAGGTCGCGCGATGCCGGTGTGCAGGTAATGGTGGAAGGGCCGGGGCACTTACCGCTTAACCAAATTGAAGCTAACATTACATTACAGAAAACAATCTGTGAGGGGGCTCCTTTTTACGTTTTAGGGCCGCTGGTAACCGATGTAGCCGCCGGTTACGACCATATTACCGGTGCAATCGGCGGTGCAATTGCCGCCGCTGCCGGAACGGATTTTCTTTGCTATGTAACACCGGCCGAACATTTGTCGCTCCCCAATATCGAGGACGTAAGGCAGGGTATTATTGCCTCGCGCATAGCGGCGCATGCCGGTGATATCGCCAAGGGTGTTAAGGGCGCCATCGAATGGGACAGACAAATGTCACTGGCACGTAAAAACCTTGATTGGGAAGAGCAAGCACGCTTGTCGCTTGACCCCAAACACCACAGAGAGGTACATGCCCAGCACGCCACATTCGGTAAGGCTTGCAGTATGTGCGGGGATTTTTGCGCGATGGAGCTTACGGCTAAATACCTCGACGTGCCGATTCATAAATGCTAACCTTTTTTAACTAATCCGAGAACCCGCTCATTGGTGTGAGCGGGTTTTTTGTTGCCTTCCGATAGCTAAAATGGGCATAAATCGTTTATAATTTATCTTATGGATAAGCCGAAGTATTTTGACGATGCCGATAAGCTTTTTTCATCCCTGCCTAATTTGCCCCCGCCGGTCGAAAAACCCGTACTTGTCCTTCTTTGCGGGCTGCCGGGAACGGGGAAAACCTATTTCGCTCAAAAACTTATTAAACGAGTTCCGGCGGTAATATTGGAAAGTGATTCTTTGCGGCGGATTTTAACTTCTATCCCGGATTACAGTCAGTCGGAAAGCACGCGTCTTTTTAGCGCTATTCATTTTCTTTCTCAAAAATTATTAAAAACGGGGCATTCCGTGATTATCGACGCCACAAATTTAATTGAAAAACAAAGGAGACATTTTTACGATATCGCCGCTTCAGCGAGAGCAAAACTTGTTATTGTTCGAATCGATGCGCCTGTGGGAATTGTTCAAAACAGGTTGAAAAAAAGAAAAGAGATGTCCGTTAGCCGATCGGATGCCGATTGGGGCGTATATCTGGAAATGGCAGAATCATTTGATAAAATCAAGCGTAAGCATTATTCTGTAGATACGTCCGTTGATTATACAGAAATACAATCTTAAAGAAGATGATACAGAAAGGGGAATAAATTGGATATTAAAATAATTAGCGGTGAAATTACCAAACTAGAAACCGGTGCGGTGGTGCTGGGGATGTTTGAAGGTGGGAAAGCGTTAGGGCACGAGCTTGGTATTTTAAACAGAAAGCTTGGCAGGGTTATCAGCACAGCGCTTGAAAACGAAGAAATTAAAGGCAAAGCCGGTGAGATAAATATTTATAATTCTTTGGGCAGAATCCCAGCCAAATATGTTGCGGTGGTGGGGCTTGGTAAAAAAGAGGATTTCAAGCTGGATAACTTGCGTGCCGCTTTGGCGGAATGTTGTCGTGCGCTAAGACAAAAAAAGGTTTCGGATATAACCGTGCTTACCAAGTTTAGAGTCGGCGGCAGGAGATTTTCCGCTCAAGATTATGCTCAGGTTGTTACTGAAGGCGCTGTCTTGGGGCTTTATGCTTTTAGAAAGTATTTTACCAAAGAAAACGATTTTACCGAAGCTAAAAAGCTGACCCTTCTGGCTCCTAAGGCCGAATTGGTTTCCGAGATTAAAAAAGGCAGCGCCAAAGGGAAAATAATTGCCGATGCGGTTTGTATGGCAAGGGACATGATAAATGAACCTGCCAATTATTTAACGCCTGCCGTAATGGCTGAAATCGGCCGGAAGATTGCCGCGGATAACAATTTGGAAATAACCGTTCTTGAACGTGAAGATATGCAAGAGCTCGGCATGGGGGCGTTACTGGGGGTTGCTTTAGGATCCGTCCAGCCCCCTAAAATGATAATTATTAATTACAAGGGCAGGAAATCCAACGAGATAGATTTAGCCTTAGTCGGTAAGGGCATTACCTTTGATACCGGCGGCATCTCTTTAAAAACCGCTACAGGAATGGAAGAGATGAAAAGCGATATGTCGGGCGGGGCTTCCGTTTTGGCGGCAATCAGCGCTATCGCCCAATTGAAATTAAAAACCAACGTTACTGCCGTTGTTCCCACGGTTGAGAATATGCCCGACGGTGCGGCAATCAGGCCGAGCGATGTGCTTAAGGCTTTAACCGGTAAAACGATTGAAATTATTTCGACCGATGCCGAAGGACGCTTGATATTAGCCGATGCCTTGGGGCATATTAATAATTCCAAACCGAAAGCGATTGTTGATGTTGCGACACTGACCGGGGCATGTGTTGTCGCATTAGGTAAGCAATGTACCGGTGTAATGGGGAACAATCAATCTTTAGTAGATAAAATTATCGAATCCGGCGTTACAACCGGCGAGGCTATCTGGCAATTACCGCTTTTTGAAGATTACAGAGAGAACATTAAAAGCGATGTTGCCGATATTAAAAACGCGGGCTCAAAAGGCGCCGGAACAATTACGGCAGCCCTGTTCCTTTCCGAATTTGTGGGTGACACCCCTTGGGCGCACTTGGATATTGCCGGAACCGCTTTTACGGATGCCAAAAAAAAATATAACGTTAAGGGCGGCACCGGTGTGCCGGTCAGAACACTGGTTGACCTGGCGGCAAAAATGTCTGCTAAATAGAAAAATCTTTGGATCTTAAGTTATAACGGTGAGTAAAGCCCCGTCAGCCGGGGTTTTACTCTGAAATTAGGGTTCTGATTTAAATTAAAAAGGGTTTATGATGACAGAAAACAGCGGCAGTATTTATATGTTTTCCGGTAAAGGCGGGGTCGGTAAAACGACTTGTACCGCCGCAACGGCGTTGCATCACGCATCGCTGGGTAAAAAGACACTGGCTATTTCGACCGATGCCGCGCCGTCCCTTGCCCATATCTTTGAAGTAAAAAATGCTGAAAAACCGGCTCAAATCACCGATTCGCTTTTTATCGATGAAATCGGTACACCCGAAGTCGAAGAAATGTGGGATCAAAAATTCGGCAGGGAAGTTTACGAAGTATTTTCATCAATCGTATCTTTGGATTACGATTCATTTAAAGAGTTTATGTCCTCAATGTTACCGGGGCTGGCCGATGAGTTTATGGTCGATTATATCCGTGAACTCAAACTTAGCGGTAAATACGAATCCATAATCTGGGATACCGCTCCGCTGGGGCAAACGCTGGCGCTCTTACATACTCCGTCGATGTTAATTGAACATTTAAGGCTGGCGCCGCGCATTTATTCCAATTTTAAGTTTGGTCAAAAACAAAAAAGCTCAATTATGGAGATAATTAAAGGGTGGCAAAAACTGTCTCAGGATTGCCTTGATTTCTTGCGCGCCGAAGTCCGTTTTAATATCGTAACAATTCCCGAGGCGCTGGCATTTGAGCAACTGGAGAACGTTTTTAGTGAAATGGATAAAAACGGTTTTAAGATAGGGCAGTTGGTAATCAACAATGTAATTAAGGCTGATGAATCGCAGTTTTTAAAATCCAAAGCTGCTCACCAAAGGCAATATCTTGATTTGATACACACAAAGTTTTCCGATACAAAAATAATTGAAATGCCGATGCGCCCTTATGAAATTAAAGGAATCGAGCGCTTAAAAGAGGTTCAAGAGGCCCTTTTTTAGAGGGGGGAGTTCTTTTTGTGCTTATCCCACTGCCTGTAATATTGTTTTTAGACGGTAAATCAATTACTATTATAGTGCTCTGGCAGCAGATGCGAAATTAATTAAGCAATAAAACTATGAAGTCAAAAGCGGAACTGATTCAAACATCAGAGTTTTTTGCCGGGCTAAAGGCCGATGAGCTTGATCCGATAGTCAATCTGATTATCGAAAAGAGGTATGGGCGAGATGATATCCTCTTTTTTGAAGGCGATGCCACCGAGTCTTTAATCTTTTTGGCTTCGGGCGTGGTCAAAATATTCAAAACATCCCCTGATGGTAAAGAACAAATACTGGCGATTGCGCATCCCGAAGAAACGCTAAACGAAGTTCCTTTATTTAACGGCGGCCTAAATACCACCACCGCGCAGGCGATGATGCCGGTTGTGGTTTATGCTATCAGTAAAAGAGATATCGATTCGTTAATGGCTAGATATCCGCTTGTAGCCTCAAACGTTATCCATATCTTGGCTAAAAGAACACGCCAACTGGTTAACCTGGTTGAGGAGCTTTCTTTTAAGAGGGTTAACAGCCGATTAGCCGGGATATTACTGGAAAATGCGATACTGGACGGGCAAGCCGGCGGTGCCAGGCTGACCCAACGCGATATGGCGGCAATGGCAGGGACCGCCCGTGAAGTTATTAGCCGTTCGCTTAAAACAATGGAAGATGACGGAATTATCAGTTTTGACAAACACAGGCTTATTATTAACGACAGAGACGCATTAAAAAGGGTTGCGGAAACCTATTCATGAGATAAATGTCACATACAAACGGAAATAATAGGTATACAATACAGATATATTTGAGGTAGGATGCAGTGTTTTTAATGAAACCGGAAATAGATAAAGAAAAATGCACCGGCTGCGGCTTGTGTGTTGAGGTGTGCCGCGAGAACGGCATTACCGTCATTGATAGGGTTGTTGTTGCCGTCGATGGGGTTGAGTGTGACTGGTGCGGTATCTGCGAAGCGGTATGCCCTGAAGGTGCGATATCCTGCCCGTTCCAAATCGTTTTTGTCTAACGAGGGCCTCCCTTCGTTTCCTTTTATTGTTTCCCCTTCGTTCCCATGTTTGATTCCCTCTTTTTTTTCGTATTTTCAAAAAAGTTTTTATTTTGCGACTAAAGTTACATATATTTTTTTGATACGGCGTTAAAATGTTGGTGTTAAATAAAAAAGATCGTTGCAAACCTTGAATCAAATCCCGTAGTCAACGAAAAAGGGGGGCCTGAAATGGTGATGTGGAAAGCAAAAAAATGCCCCAAATGCGGGGGCGATATGTACATAGATATCGATGAAGATATGTGGTTTGACCACTGCTTGCAGTGTGGCTATATGCAGAATCTGACACAGGTGTTATGCGATAAGTGCGGTGAAATGGTTGCCGTTACCACCGAGGGCGGTAAACAGTGTTATCACTGCGAACAGTGCGGCAATAACACAATGCCCTGCCATTCGCTGCGCTGAAAAAGTCTTTCTCCCTTAAGGATTCGGTCCCGAGAGGAGCTTTTCTAAAACCGCAATCTTGCTTAAGCCGTCAATCGCAATCAGTTTGTTCTTAGAGGTGTGTCCTTTTACAATCTCCAAGCTGCTTTTACTGATACCGAGCAGACGGCTTAAGTAGTTTATCAGCTCTTTATTCGCCTTGCCTTTTGTTGGCGGGGCGTTTATTTTTATCCGTAGTACATCGTCTTGCATCCCGACAATTTCATTTTTAGATGCCGCGGGGGTAATTTGCACCGCTATTTTAGCGTTTGTTTCGCCGGTTTCCTGTAAGTCCAGCGGCATTTGTCGGGTCGGTTTTTTTGCCAATTTCAGTTCTCCCGTCTGCTAATTTTACATCTGTTCTTGAAAAGAGGCCGATAATATGTTTACAATCAGAAGGAATTGGAATATGCTGATACCGACAGTTACAAATAATACTAACGGTATCAAGATAACTTAACAACTTTGAGGGTAAAATGCAAGAATTGGCGTATGAAATCGGTAAATTACTTCGAGATAATAAGCTTACTTTAGGTTGTGTTGAATCGGCAACCGGCGGGTTAATTGCATCTGTAATTACCGAAATTCCCGGCAGTTCCGATTATTTTAAGGGAGCAATAATATCTTACAGCAACGAGGCCAAAATAAACCTTGTTAAAGTCAATAAAGAAACGCTTGATAAGTTCGGTGCGGTTAGCCCTCGTGTTGCTGAGGAAATGGCGCTTGGCGGCAGAAGGGTGCTGGGGGTTGATATTTGCCTGTCGGATACGGGGATTGCCGGCCCCGGCGGGGCAACCGATAAAAAGCCGGTTGGCCTTTTTTATATCGGGTTATCTTGCGAAAAAGGCACCTTTAACCGCAGGCTAAACCTAATTGGGAATCGCAGCGAAAACAGAAAAGCGGCTGCCGAAGCGGTTCTGTTATGGCTTAAAGAGTATCTTCTGGGGGCCAGGTAGGTGCTAAAATCCCTGATTTGCGGATGGCTTACATAAATAACTTAAGGTATATCCAATAAACAAGCGTGTTAACGATTGTAAGCGGTATACCGATTCTTACAAATTCCCCAAACGGGATATTGACGCCGCCTTTATTTTCCGCATTTTGTATAATTATCACATTGCTTGCGGCGCCTAATATTGTAAAATTTCCGGCAATGGTGCTTCCGGCAGCCAATACCATTAAACCGTATGTGCCCACACCCGAATGCAACAGTATCGGCAGGTAAAGTGCCACCGGCGGCACGTTGGAAAGCAATTATTCCAGTCGTTTATTCGGTAGCCAATCCCGAGATAATATCCGTCTTCTCTGGTCTTTACTTCACACTGCGGTCCAACAGTAGGCGGTTTAATAAAACCCGCCCTATCTTTCGTTTGGCTTTAATATCTTCGCTTAAACCTTGGGTAAGCCGACGAATCATAATTATTAGGAATAAAACCGCAAATCCGGCTGTGATTTCCGTTGGTTTGTTTAAAAGATAGGCAATAAAAGGTAATATTAAGAAAGATAACGCCACACCAATCGGCAGTGCATCGGATGTTCCGGCTCCTTTCGTAAAACGGGTGCGGGTACTTTGTTCTTTTATCCTTAATAATCTGACAAGTTTTGAAAGTATACCGATAAAAGCGGGAATAAGAGCGATTAAAGTTATCGAATATGTTAGTGTTACCGCCATTCCCAACCCGACGGTATTTCCTTTTTCCCCGTCGAAGCGGGAAAAAACAGGCCACATCTGTCCGGCCACGGCAACCAGCCCGCAGGTCACAACCAGCCATAAATCAAGCCCTACGGCATAACAAATTAAAACGGTTACAATTCCTTTAAAAACGTCCGCCAGTACCCCCACTATACCCCATAAAGGTCCGGCTCCCTGCCAGAGGTTCATATGCAGGTCTCCGTTAGTATCCAGTTTATGGAGTTTGCATAAAAGATAAAGCTGGGGGAATGCGCCGATAAAGTAAGAAACGACTACCATGGCAATACCGGTAAACATAGTATAACCGTCCTTTTACGTTGTTTTAAATTGATGAATTGTACAGCAAGTTTATAATTGATAGCAATTCGATTTTTGATAACAGCCCTAATTGCCGATATTTAAGTATGGTGTTATACTCTTACAAATTCAATTTAGAGAAAACAGAGAGGAAAAGGGTTTAATGATAAGAAGGATTGACGGCCGTAATTACAATGAACTGAGGCCGGTCAGAATTACCCTCGGATATCAGAGCTTTGCGGAAGGCTCGGTTCTGATTGAGATGGGCAAAACCAAAGTAATTTGCGCCGTTAGCGTTGAAGAAAGGGTTCCCGTTTTTTTAAAAGGCAGCGGAACGGGCTGGATAACGGCAGAGTATTCGATGTTACCGCGCTCCACCAACACCAGAACACAGCGCGATTCATCGTTAGGCAAGGTTTCGGGCAGGAGCCAGGAGATACAACGCTTAATCGGGCGCTCACTGCGCGGCGTGGCAGACCTGTCGGAGCTTGGTGAAAGATCCCTTTATGTCGATTGCGATGTTTTGCAGGCTGACGGCGGCACGCGAACAGCTGCAATTACGGGTGCTTACGTGGCGCTCTACCAGGCGATGAATACACTGGCCAATATGGGCATTATCTCCTCAATTCCCTTAAAATGCGCGGTTGGCGCCGTTAGCGTCGGGATTGTTAACAATAATGTTTTATTGGACTTATGCTACGATGAAGACAGCAAAGCCCAAGCCGATTTTAATATCGTAATGACCGGTAACGGCGAATTTGTTGAAGTACAAGGTACGGCAGAGGGCAAGCCGTATTCTAAATCCACTTTTGATGAGGTTTTATCTCTGGCAGGGGATGGAATTACCGAGCTTTTTAAAATCCAACAGGAAACAATCGACCAAATCAGAAAGCTTTAATTCGAGAGGTTTCGTTAAAAAATTTAGGGACGGCATTTTGCGCCGTCCCTTTTTTATAAATTCGTCTAAATCTATCGATAAGTCAAAGCGTTCTTATCGGATAGCTGCCAAATAAGCTATCCGCGAATTTGCCCGTTGCCGAAAATTATCCATTTGTAGGAAGTCAGCTCTTTTAATCCGAGCGGTCCTCTGGCATGCATTTTCTGGGTACTGATGCCCAGTTCCGCTCCCATCCCGAACTGGCTGCCGTCGGTAAAGCGGGTGCTGGCATTGGCATAAACGCAGGCGGCATCAACTTCGTTTAAGAAACGCATCGCCGAATCGTAATTCTCGGTCACAATCGCTTCGGAGTGGCCGGAACCGTATTTATCAATATGGTCAAGGGCTTCGTTAAGAGAGCCGACCACCTTGATAGCGATAATAAGGGCTAAAAATTCCTTCCCCCAATCTTCTTCGGCAGCCGGGTTTAATTTTACGTTTAAACCGCAATTTTGCAGTATGGCGGTTGATTTTTCGTCACAGCGCAGTTCCACCGAAGCCTTGTTAAGTTCGCTAACAACCGAAGGTAAGTATTTTGCGGCGATATCCTGATGCACCAGCAGCGTATCAAGCGCATTACAGACGGTGGGGCGTTGTACCTTGGCGTTATAAACAATCTTGGTTGCTTTTTCAATATCCGCCGATGCGTCAACATAGGTATGGCAAACACCGATACCGCCGGCAACTACCGGCATTGCGGCATTCTCCTTAACAAATTTAATCAGACCCGCACCGCCGCGAGGAACAATCATATCGATATAATTCGACATTTTCAGCATACGGTCTACCAGAGCGCGGTCGGTATTTTCAACAACCTGCACCACTTCTTCGGAGAGCCCCGCCCGTTTTATGGCCCCGCGAATTACCTTTGCCAGGGCAATATTGGAATTGATTGTTTCCTTACCGCCCCTTAAAATACAGCCGTTACCGGATTTTATACACAGGCTGGCGATATCGATTGTCACGTTGGGGCGGCTTTCGTAAATAGCGCCGATAACCCCCAGCGGTACGCGTTTTTTACCGATTTGCAACCCGTTTTCAATGGTGCGCATTTCGATTATCTCACCGACAGGGTCGGGAAGTTCGGCAACGGTCAGAACATCTTTGGCCATCCCTTGCAACCTTTCCTCGGTTAACAGCAAGCGGTCCAGCATGGCGGTATTCATACCTGATGCTTCGGCTTCAGAATAGTCTATCTTATTTGCAGCCAAAATAGCGTTACTGTTAGAGAGTAAATCGGCGGCAATATTTTTTAAGGCTTGATTTTTTATCGGCGTGCCAACGTAGGCCATGCGTTTTGAAGCGGTTTTAGCGGCCTTGGCAATATTTTCTAATTCAGTGTAGGCTTTCTCCATTCTCTTATCCCCCTTTAAAGATAACAGTCTCTTTTATTATAACCGCCAATCTAAGTAAATGGAAATATTAAATTATGATGCTGTTTTTATCGGGTAACAGCACTCGATGCGCTTTTCAAAATCTTAAATCCGCTTTTTGTTAATGCCCTTGTTATATCTTCTGATACCGGCGATAATATCGGGTTTCATCACACAATTTCGGAAAATGAAATTCCCTTTAATTAAGTCGTTCCCATAAAAGTGTATATCTTTTTTACGGCTTTGTTCGGAAATGTTCGTATCAAAGCCTATTGCCTGTTTGATATCGGAGGCAATACTGTTACCGCAATTTGCATAGATTTTGGATTTGCCGTTCATGGTGAACCCGGCTTTTTTCATTAGCATACCCATTATGCCGGGCATATATTCAAGTTTTCCGGTACTGTTGACATATATTACGGGGGTGCCAAACGTGTTGACATACGTGTTACAGAGATAGTCGTTAGTCATCCTCTCTTCGGTATCTTTTTGGGGGTTTGCAGGCGAACCGTGAGGGAATACAATCATTGCGATTTTTTTATCTTTAATATTCTCATAGAAATTTCTGCGTCTTGCGTCGTAGCAAATTGCAACCGCTACGTTGCCAAAAGGCGTTGCGATAGTATTATCAAAGCGGCCTCTTTTAAAGACCGCCGCCTCTCCCTCGTTTTTGGTAACAACCCCGTACACTTGTTCTTCACCTGCAATCAGGTAACGATTAAAATAGTCGCCCTTATCATAATCAATATACCCGACCCCTACATATGAACGATACCTTTTTGCTATTTTGATTGCCCAAGCGGAGGTATCTTTCCCACAGTCGTCAGCATACTGCCATGCTGCTTGACTTGCCATATAGCTGCATATCGCCATTTCCGGCAGTAAGATAATATCGGGTGACGGGAGTCCTGAAATTAGGGATTCAATATACTCTTTGCGTTCGGCAATCCCTTTTATATCGTTATTTAACTCTAACGCAAAAATTCTCATGAATTTACCCCTCACATTTACCCCGTGTTCCGAAAAGTTTCCCTGAAGCAATAAGAAAGCAGATTTTAAAGGCTATCTAACAATTATTGAAACTAAAACTTTCGTTTCGCATTTGCAGTCTTAGGACGTCAATCCGGCTTAGGGCATTCGGATTCGGTGAGGGTTAGAATAACAAATTTTTTGCAACGGAAAAGCTTATTCCAAATCCCCGATTCCGGTAAAAACGTAGCAAAACAGCGGCGAAAGCCCGTAAACGGCACGGTTGACCTTTTTTCGGAGCGAACACCTGCCTCTTTTACCGTCCGCCAACTCTATAACGTATCCGTTACCTTCTTTGATTTTCTTATATTCAGTGAGGGTCAATTCCCCCCACCAATTTTGTGAAATCCCGTTAAAATATTTGTAATCCACTTCCGCAACAAGTTCCCCGTCGCTGCCGTATAATTTTCCTTGGCTCATTTGTACCCCTTTTCAGAATATAGTTAAAGTATAATAAGGTTATTACGATGAATGACCTCGGCTCCCAAGTCGTGCCCCAATAATGATGCAATCTGTTTGGAATGCGCTCCCATAATAACTTCTACATCGGCGGAGTTGTAATTGGATATCCCGCAGCCGATACGGCCTCCGTCCATGTCTAAAATATTAACAATGTCACCCCTTTGATATTTACCTTGGCTTGCGCGTATTCCCGCCGCTAAAAGGCTGCCGTTTTTCTGTTTTAAGGCGTTAACAGCCCCCTCATCTACGGTTAACTTACCCTTAACGGATAATCCGCTGACCATCCAGCGCTTGCGGCTGTCAATATGTTTGGATGTCGGAAGAAAAAGCGTGCCCACTTCTTCGCCGGCGGCTATTTTCTGCAGAACCTCGGGCTCATATCCGTTAGCAATGATAACCGAAATGCCGGAAGAGGTTGCCAGTTTAGCCGCCTCAATCTTGGTAATCATTCCGCCGGTGCCGATTTTGGTGCCGGCTTTACCGGCCAGTTTTTCGATTTGCGGCGTAATATTTTCGATTTGCTTAATAAGGGTGGCATCTGCATTACAACGCGGGTCCGCGGTGCAGAGGCCGTCGATATCGGTTAAGATTACCAGTAAATCGGCATCAATTAAATTGGCAACAAGCGCCGAAAGGTTATCGTTATCACCGAATTTTTTATCATGCAGTTCGTCAAAGGCAACGACATCATTTTCGTTGATAATGCCGATAATCTTTAATTCCAATAAGTTCAAAAGGGTGCTGCGCGCGTTGAGATATCCGTCTCTGTCCGAAAGGTCGGCTTTGGTAAGTAGGGCCTGAGCAATAACAATTCCATGTTCGTCAAAGAGTTGTTCATAGGTGTTTATCAGCCTAATTTGGCCGACTGCCGCCAGCACCTGCTTGTAAGGGATACCCTTAACGGAGCTGGATTTACCCAGCTTGTGCCTTCCGGCAACAATGGCTGCCGAGGTTACAATTACTATTTCCAGCCCTTGTTTATACAATGCGGCTATCTGGGAAACAATTGAGGACATCATATTGATATCAAGGGATGAACTGCCGTTTGTCAGCAAATTCGAACCGAGTTTGACTACTATTCTTTTATAGGGCAAATCTGTCTTGTTCATTCCTTTCCTCAATCTACCAAATCTTGTATTGTAATAATTATATCAATCGCCTTCAGGTTGGACAAGCAAGCGTTGTATGTTAAAATTTATTAAGAGGGCTAGTTGCGGGAAACTAGCCCTAAAGGCGTTTGTAAAAAGGATCTGTTTCTTTGAATAATATACTAAATCTCATAGCCGAGATGCCGGAATACAGACATCTCTTAAAAGAAATCCGGGCTAAAAAAAACCTTGGCGATATCTCAATTCTGAATGCCGCCAAGCCCTACCTGATTGCCGCTTTACATAAGGCCTTAAAAATTCCGATTGTTGTTATAACGGCCAAAGCCGATAACGCTGCTAAGTTAAGTGACCAAATAGCTTCCTGGTGCTCTCCGGGTTGCAATATTGATGTTTTCCCCGAGCCGGATATGCTTCCTTATCAAAAGGTAACAACCGATAACTATAATGAAATCGAAAGAATACGCTTGCTTTCGCTTTTGGCGGATATCAAAAATAACGATTCCCCGCCTTTAATAATTCTTTCGGCGCGTTCGCTGATGGGGAAAGTTATTCCGGTTACCGATTTTAAAGCCTCGCATCATATCTTACGGCTTGGGATGACTATCGATCCCTACGAACTGCTTAACAGCTGGCAGATTTTAGGATACGAAGCGCAAAGTATTGTTGAACTGCCGGGGACGATGAGCCACCGCGGCGGTATTTTCGATATCTATCCGCTTACGGCCGAAAAGCCGATTAGGCTGGAGTTTATGGGTAATACCATCGATAGCCTGCGCTATTTTGACCCCCAAACGCAACGCTCACAGGAATCAATCCAAAGTATCGAAATTGGCCCGGCAACCGAATTGTTGCTGCCGCTTACCGCCGAAAAAAAGAAACTGCAAAAGATACTGGCCGAAGTTGACCTAACCGGTTGCAATGCCGATGCCAAAAGGAATTTAAAACAGGATTTGGCAAGTTTAGCGGAAGGGCAAATTCCGGCTGAAAAATATTTTTATGCCCCTTTATTTAATGATGGCAGTGTTTTGGATTATATCCACAAAGGGTTTTTGGTTATAACCGATGAACTGCAAAATATCACCCAAACGGTTGAGTATTTGGATACGGAAGCCGATAAATTAAAACAAGATAAACTTATAACCCACGATTTGCCGCGCAATTACCCTTTGCCGTATTTTCAATGGGACGATTTACGCTTGTGTCTGGAGGCAAAGCAAAGTTTAAATATGGTTTCGTGGGGGGAATCTTCCCGAATTTCTTTTTCGGCAGCGCCGAGTTTTGGCGGTAATTTAGTTAATTTTGCCGATGAAGTTAAAAAAATGCTTGCGTCCAAAAAGCGGGTGATTGCCGTTACCCACCAATCCCAGCGCCTAACCGAACTGCTGGAAAGGGAAGGGATATTTACAACCAATCTCACCGCAGAAAACAATTCCCTCCCTAAATACGGAGAGATTACCGTGGTTGGCGGTGCGGTAACCGACGGCTGGATTATGGATACTCAAACATGTCTTTTTACCGACAGTGAAATCTTCGGTTTTATTAAGCAAAGAAGGTCAGTTAAAAAACGGTCGGTTGCTAAAACGAAACTCTACGAAGATATCAACCCCGGTGATTATGTGGTGCATGTTGAGCACGGCATTGCTAAATTTAACGGAATTGTGAGAATGAACCCCACCTCTATTGAGTATATGGTATTGCAATACGCCGAAGGTGATAAATTATACGTTCCGGTTGACCAAATCGACCGTGTCGGCCGTTACATCGGCGGCGGCGATAAAACACCCATCCTTAATCGCTTAGGCACGCAAGATTGGGCGAAAGCTAAACAAAAGGCGCGTAAATCGGTTGAGGAGGTTGCGGAGGAACTATTGGATCTCTACGCCGCCAGAGAAGCCGCTGCGGGTTTTGCCTTTGCCCCCGATACTGTTTGGCAGCAGGAAATGGAAGCCTCGTTCCCTTACGTTGAAACCCCCGATCAAATGAAGGTGCAGGAGGAAGTCAAGGGCGATATGGTTAAAGCCAAACCGATGGACCGCCTTATTATGGGAGACGTCGGTTACGGGAAAACGGAAGTGGCGCTGCGTGCGGCTTTTAAAGCGGTTATGGATAACAAACAGGTGGCGGTATTGGTACCGACAACCGTTCTTGCCGAACAACACTACGCTACATTTACTCAAAGGTTACAGGCATTCCCGGTCAGTATCGAAGTTTTAAGCCGTTTCCGTTCGCAAAAACAACAAAAGGAAATTATTGAACGTTTAGCGGAAGGCAAGGTTGATATCTGTATCGGAACGCATCGTCTGATTCAGAAAGACGTTCTTTTTAAGGATATCGGTCTTTTAATTATCGATGAAGAGCAGCGTTTTGGTGTTAATCACAAGGAATATTTAAAAAATATCCGCAAAGAAATCGATGTGCTGGCAATGAGCGCAACACCGATTCCGCGTACCCTGCATATGTCACTGGTCGGTGTTCGCGATATGAGTGTCATCGAAACGCCGCCGGAGGAACGCTTACCGGTCAGGACTTATGTTGCCGAATACGACGGTCAGCTCGTTAAGGAAGCGATTTTAAAAGAATTAGAACGTAACGGGCAAGTCTTTTTTGTCCATAATCGTGTTCAAAGCATTGCGATGGTAGCCGCTAAAATACGTGAACTGGTGCCTTCGGCTCGAATCGGGGTTGCCCATGGGCGGATGACCGAAGAAGACTTGGAAACCGTGATGACCGACTTCTTACGCGGTGAAATCGATATTTTGGTTTGTACAACTATTATCGAATCGGGGCTTGATGTTCCGAATGCCAATACCCTGATTATTAATCAGGCCGATAAGCTGGGGCTGACCCAGCTCTATCAATTAAGGGGCAGGGTCGGGCGGGAGGCGAACCTGGCTTATGCCTATTTCCTTTACGATAAAGGAAAGCTGATTACCGAAGAAGCGCGTCAGCGTTTAAATGTGATTTATGAAGCAACGGAACTGGGCGCCGGTGCCGATATCGCCATGAAAGACCTTGAGATAAGAGGCGCCGGTAACTTGCTGGGCAGGAAACAAAGCGGTCATATTAATGCAATCGGTTTTAGTTTGTATACGCGTTTACTGGCTGAAGCCGTTACCGATATCAGGGATAAATATCGTGGTGAGCGAAAATTACCCGTAAAAAGAATGCCCCAAGCTGTTGTTGATTTACCTCTTTCGGCTCTAATTCCGGAAACGTACGTTTCCGATGTTGCCGTGCGCTTGGGTTTATACCATAAACTGGCGGGGGTTAAGTCCGTCCAAGACTTAGATGATATTAAAAAGGAATTAAACGATCGTTTCGGGGCTTTGCCGCCTGAGGCGGATAATTTGCTGTTCGGGGTTAGTATCAAGCTGAAGGCTTCCCAAGCCGGTGTTAAATCGGTGGTTACCGAAGACGGCAATATTGTGATTCGTTTGGTTGAGGGTTTACAACTGGAAAGGCAGAAAATTGCATTACTGCCTAAAACGGGGATTACAATGGGCAGGACTCAGCTCAATATTGAATACAAAAGGTTTGGTGAAAAGTGGACGAAGATACTGGAACAAGTGCTTGACATAATTAGTTTGGCTTAAATGCCGTAACCCCGCTCAAATAACCTATCCGCTTGTCGCCTTGCTTTATTCTTCTCTGGCTGTTTGTCCGCTAACGGAGCTTAAAACCCCGTTAATGAACCTGGGGGAATTGTCGCCGCCAAAGTTTTTGGCTAACTCCACCGCTTCGTTAATTGCCACCTTAACAGGGGTATCCTTATCAAACAGCAGTTCAAATATGGCGATTCGTAAAATGTTACGGTCAATCACGGATATTTGGGCAATCGGCCACATCGGAGCAAACTTTTTGATATTGTCATCGATTTGACCCTTGTTATCAAGGACGCCGGAAACCATTTCTCTGACAAACTCCATATTTTCTTCGTTTAAGACTTCTGCCGCAAGGGCATGCTGAATCACTTCTTCAGATTTATGGCCGACCAAATCGACTTCATATAACACCTGAAGCGCAACAGCCCTCGATTTTCTTCTGGCTCCGCTCATTTTTAACTCCGATTAGCTCCAATTACCGGATTGCATAAAAAGGTTGTCTTCTTTTTTAGCGGGATGCGGTAATCGATAAATTAAGGTCGCTTTAAACTCCGATGTCGGCGTACCGGCTATGGAATAAGAGCGACCTTTAACAGTCAAAATTAGTTCTTTCTATATTCGTTTGAAACAAAAAAGCAGCTTATTTAGATTTCTTTTTGGAATCTTCCGCTTCTACCGCGTCTCTACCGCCGTAGTTTCCGCAGGTGGGGCAAGCGTAGTGTTGCAGCTTAACATCACCGCACTGAGGACAAGCCATAGTGGCTTTCGGTGTTAAAGCCTGGTGGCTGCGTCTTAGGCCTTGTTTTGCTTTGGCAGTTTTTCGTTTAGGTAATGGTGTCATCGTCTACTCCGTTTCTATTGCTTTAATGTAACTATTCATATTACCATAATCGCATAAAATTTTACAATTAAAATCCGCGGCAATTATTGTCGCATAAGGGTTTCATTGGTATCGTCAGCAAGGCATATTGCCTTACGGCTTCGCTAAGGTCGAGTATACGGCGTTCATCTATAACAAAACCTTCGGATTCTTCCGGGTCGGGTATTTCAATTGTGCTTGCTATATCAAGAGGCGGGAAGAATTCTTCTTCGAAGGTCACTTCAAGCGGACAATCAAAATCTTCCAAGCAACGAACGCATGTTGCTTGCGTTGAGGTTTTGAAGTTACCTTTGACAAGTATGCTGCGATTGGTGCGGGTTAACTTAAAATTACCCTTAACCGGAAGAACTAAATCGTCCTCGGGGTATCTAAAGATTTCATCGATTTCAATATCGCGCGAAGAACCTGTCGGTTCTCTAAGCAGTTGGGAAACATTAATTTGCACTTTAATTCCTTGTTGCGGCTGTTTTGATAATTAATTATACTCAGGATGGCACTTTCTAAGCAAACTTTCGGGTTTTTATCTTAAATTGATTGACAGCTCTATTCCCGCAATCTATAATCCAATTATAAGCTGTAAGGGGGAATACAATGAAAGCAAAGGCTTACGTGCTGGTAGAAACGGCAATCGGTAAAACCAAAACCGTTGTAGCCTCTCTTAGAAACATAGAAGGCTTGGAATCGGTTGATTCGGTTACCGGCTCTTACGACGTTATCGCGGTAGTCAAAGCGGAAACGCTAAACGAAGTAGGGGATATCATTACAGCCAGCATCCACACCATAGAAGGGATTTCACGCACCGAAACTTGTCTTGTAATCTGTTAGGGTTACATTTTTTCGGGTGTTGACATCCCCATCAAACTCAGCGTTCTGTCAAACACTATCCTGGCAGAAGCGACCAACTTTAGCCTCGCTTTGGTGATTGCCGGCTCATCCGTTACCACGCGGCATTGCTTGTAGAAACTGTGGAAAATCGTTGCAAGGTCCTGTGCATAGTATGTCAGATGATGCGGTTCAAGCGTGTGGGCAATCATCTCGATAATCTCGGGCAAAAGGAGCATCTTGCGGATTAGCGCGAGCTCCGCTTCATCGTTAAGAAGCGCAACATTCCCGTCTTCGTAGTCAATCTCTTTTTCTTCAGCCAGCCTCAGAATACTTGAGATGCGGGCATAGGCGTACTGAATGTAATAAACGGGGTTATCCTGAGATTCCTTTTTAGCCAGTTCCAAATCAAAGTCCATTTGGCTGTCTGCCGAGCGGCAAAGGAAAAAGAAGCGGCAGGCATCAACCCCGACTTCTTCAATAACTTCGGAAAGCGAAATCATATCACCGCTGCGCTTGGATAACTTAACCAGCTCGCCCCCGCGTTTTAGGGTAATCATTTGCGAAATAATAACCTTGAGGCGTTTGGGGTCAATTCCCAGCGCTCCGACAACGGCTTCCATTCTGGAAACATGCCCCTGGTGATCCGCTCCCCAGATATCAATCACTTTATCAAAGCCGCGCTCAATAAACTTATTGTAGTGGTAAGCAATATCGGTGGCAAAATAAGTGGCTGTTCCGTCACTGCGGATTACAACGTTATCTTTATCTTCGCCGAGTGCGGTGGAAACAAACCAAATTGCGGATTCCTTTTCGGCAATATAACCGCTTTGTTTAAGCATATCCATTACTTTATCGTATTGCCCGTTTTCGTAAAGGCTGCTTTCATTAAACCAGTTATCGAAAGTCACCCTTAACGCTTCAAGGGAACCTCCAATCTGTTTCAGCATTTTGGCAAGCCCCAGTTTGCCGAGTTCCTTTTCCGCATCTTCCGGGTTCATTTTTATGAATTTATCGCCGTGTTCGCTGATTAACTCTTGAGCCAAATCGATTATGTAAGAGCCGAAATAGCCCTCCGCCGGCATTTCCGTGTCGATACCGAGCGCTTGTCGGTAGCGTGTAAACAGCGAGCGGTAGAATGAAACGATTTGGTTTCCGCCGTCGTTAACGTAATACTCTTTTTGCACCTTAAATCCGGCGGCATCAAGCACATTGGCTAGGGCACTGCCTAAAACGGCGCCCCTGCCGTGGCCGACATGCAGTGGGCCGGTGGGGTTAGCGCTTACAAATTCAATCTGAATTTGTTCTCCGTTACCGCTCTCAACGTTCCCGAAAGAGTCCTCTTGTTTTAAGATTGCGTCAACCTGTTGGGCAAGCCAGCTTGGCGCCAACGTAAAGTTAATAAAACCGGGCTGAGCGACGCTAACATCGGCGATTGCTTCGTCTTTTTCTAAGGAAGATACAATAATTTTGGCAATATTAAAGGGGGCCATTCCGGTTGAACGAGCCAGTTTCAAAGGAAGGCTGGCGGCATAATCCCCGTGCCCCGTTTTTTGCGGATGCTCAACGGATACATCGGGTATCGGCACAACAGGCAGTTTGCCTGCTTGCTGCGCTTCCGCCGTTGCCTTTTTAATTGATTCAATAATCCTTTGTTTAACAAGTAAGATTTCGCTCAAGTTATCCCCCGTTTAAAGCTACATAATGGCGCATTATAGCACAATGCGCCATTCCGTAAATAATTTCAGCAGTGATTAAAAAACAGTTTGAAACAGAATTTTACTATGAATTTTCCAGTAATTCTTCGACTTCTTCCCTGCCGGCTTCCATTTCTTCTTCAAGTTCTTTATCGTGCATTAACAAAAGAGCCTGGAACTCGCCGACATGGGTTTTTTCTTCTCTGGCAATATCAAGAAGAAGTGTTTTTAAGTTTTTGTCATCGGCCAGCGCCGCCATTTGCTCGTAGAGGTTAATGGCATCCAACTCGGCCATTACCGCAGCCCTCAGTATTTCGCGGTCGATGTTCTTTTTGTCTACTTTGGATAAATCAATCGGTATTCGTGATAACATTTTGTTTACTCCTCAGACATTATTTAATATATTAAATCCTTTTCAAATTAAAAACAACTTACGAAAGTTTTTTTGAACGGTTTTGGCTTTAAAATAAAGGTAAAACGAGGGGGGCTAAGAGGCGCGGATAAAAATATTGCTAGCTTTGTTCCCCGATGCTTTTTTGCGCCCATACCTTGGCGATCTCTTTGGCGAGCGGTTTGTTTTCCGCTTTCTCAAATTCGGGGTCTTTTTCAAAAAGGGCAAGCGCTTCGCGCCGAACCGTTTCAAGCAGCCCTGTATCCGAAATCCGTGCCATTTTAAGGTCGGGGATGCCGCTTTGCCTTGTTCCGAAAAACTCGCCGGGGCCTCTCAGTTTGAGGTCTTCTTCCGCAAGTAAAAAACCGTCCTGGACTTTTTCGATTACTTCCAATCTGTTGCGGGCTATTTCGGAGGGGTTTTCCGCAAGTAACATGCAATAGCTTTGTTCCGTACCGCGCCCGACCCTGCCCCTAAACTGGTGCAATTGCGAAAGCCCGAAACGGTCGGCGCTTTCGATTAACATTACCGTGGCATTGGGAACATCCACCCCCACTTCAATCACCGGTGTCGAAACCAGTACGTCCAGTTCCCCGTAGCGGAAACGCGTCATTACATCGTCTTTATCGGCAGATGACATCCTTCCGTGTAAAAGCCCAAGCCCAAGTGACGGAAAAACCTCGGAGGATAAATATTCGAATTCGGCGATGGCGGCGCGGGCTTGGACCGCTTCAGACTCATCAATTAAAGGGCAGATTATAAAGGCTTGCCTCCCTTCGGCAACCTGTTTACGTATAAAATTGTAGGCTTTATTTCTTTCATCGGGGGCAAGCCATTTCGTTTTAATTGTTTGTCTGCCGGGCGGCAGCTCATCAATAACCGAAAGATCAAGGTCTCCGTACAAAGTTAACGCCAAGGTGCGCGGGATGGGGGTTGCGGTCATTACCAACAAATGCGGGTTATAACCCTTTTGTCGCAGTGCGGAACGTTGTTCCACACCGAAACGGTGCTGTTCATCAATAATTGCAAGCCCCAAAGAATTAAACTCAACGTTTTTTTGAATAAGGGCATGGGTTCCGATAACAATATCGACATCCCCTGCGGCAATCGCATTTTGAATTTCCGATTTCTTTTTACCCTTTGTATCGCCGATTAAAAGGGCAACGGAAACGGGCTCGCCGTCAATACTGTTATAGGTATGAATATAATCTTCTTGGGATAATGCCTCACCGCCCATCGCCAGGAGTTTACAAACGCTTGAAAAGTGCTGTTCGGCCAGTATTTCGGTGGGGGCCATTAGGGCTCCCTGAAAATTATTGTTAACGGCGGTAATAAGCCCCGCAAGAGCGACAATCGTTTTTCCGCTGCCGACTTCACCCTGCAGTAACCGCGACATCGGAATCGGTTTTTGCAGGTCATCGTAGATCTCGGAAATCACCCTTTTTTGGGCGCCGGTAAGTTCAAACGGCAAGGGTTGCATCCATTTATCGGTTACCGCTTTATCTATTTTGAACGGGTTGGCGGGTTGGTCGGCCTGCCAACGCCGTTTTCTGTTTAAAACACCCAGTTGCAATAAAAATAACTCATCGAACGCCAGCCTGGTGCGGGCTTTATCTTTTAGTTCTTGGCTGTCGGGGAAATGCGCCTGATAAATGGCTTGCGGCAAGTCTGTTAAACCGCAGCGCTCTCTTATCTTTAGCGGCAAAAAATCTTCCGTTTCGGGCGCCCAGCGGTCAATAACTTCTTTCATCATCTTTCTGACGGCGCGCGGGTAAAGCCCTTTGGTTAGGGGATAGATTGGAACCAATCTGCCGGTATGGACAAGCTCTTTATCTTCCAAAACTTCCCACTCGGGGGATTCAAACACCGGCTGATCCCTGAAAATGCTTAACCGTCCGCTTAACACCACTTGTTGATTAACGGATAATTGCTTGGCAATATAGGGGTTATTAAACCATACTACCCTGACGTTTCCCGTTTCATCACCGACAATGGCCTCGGTACTGCGGCGGTTGCCAAGCCTGACTTCGCGCGTTTGCCAAACGTTGGCAATAATCGTTTCCTCAACCCCCTCGCTAAGCTCCGCAATTGTTTTGCGCTGGCTGTAATCGAGGTGGCGGTTGGGGAAATAATACAGTAAATCCCTTACGGTTGAGGCTCCGAGTTTATTAAACTTAACGGCAACGGCGGCGCTGACCCCTTTTATTGATGTTATTGATGCGTCCAAGCTCAGCCCTTGGCTTGTTTTAAGCGGGGATTTGCGCGCGGCTGTTTTGGTAACCGCTGCGGTTTTAGCGGGTGCTTTAACCGGTTTTGGCGGCTTTTCCGCCAAAGACGCCTCAATGTTATCGATAGCGCCTATTATTGCTTCAATTTTGGCTTGGCGCTGGCTGATATCAAGCTCTGCATAACCGGTTTTATCCAGTTGCAATGCTTTGAATTGCTTTAAAATAATTGCGTTATTGATTGTTCCTTCGGTTTTGGTTGCCCAGTTTGCCAAAAATTTATCCAACCCGCCGAAAACAGCGGTGTTGTTGAATTTTTTTTGGCGCTCAAGCTCCAGAACCTTACGTAACGGCAATGAATCCATTAAAAAGGCTCCCGTATTTGTTGCAGTAATTTCTTTAAGCTATAAGGTCGCAAGTTTTATTTTTGGCAGGTGTATTGAAGGAAAAGAGGGCAGGGATATTCCTTTTTTCTTTTCGACATCCTCTTTGTGAGAAAGTCCTTCAATTTTTTCCCTAAGGGCCAATATTAGCGTGCCTGGACCGCCGTGAACACCCAGCGCCGGCCCCAGCCGGGATAAATAGGCGGTGCCTTTACCAAGCACGGCTTCGATACGCTCTTTAAGCATTTGCGCATCTTCGGGGGTTGTGCTGTGTACAACGGCAACATCTTGAATATGAGAAAAATCCTTGATATGTTCAAAGAGTTTATCAATCCCTTTACTGCGGCTGCGTGTCAGA
The DNA here is from genome assembly GCA_041656115.1 of Dehalococcoidales bacterium. NCBI lineage: Bacteria > Bacillati > Chloroflexota > Dehalococcoidia > Dehalococcoidales > Dehalococcoidales bacterium. The sequence goes on from JBBAED010000001.1 coordinate 239,400, forward strand.
CCGGTCGGTTGTATTTCTCCGTCCAACATTGTTAACATCGGTTTTACCTGTAATAACCCTCCCAAGAGGGCTTTGGCTTTACCGATGCGTCCGCCGGTAAAAAGGTATTTTAAGGTATCAAACATGCCCCATAAATGGGTGCGATGTATTGAGCTTTTAATTTCTTCCAGTATTGCCGTTATATCCTCGCCGGCTTTTGCCATCCGGGCGGCGGCAAGCGTCATTAATCCCAACCCCATAGTGGTGGACATGGTATCGATAACTTCAATGCGTCCGCTGCTTCCAACCATATCTTTAGCCTGCACCGCCGAGTTATAGATTCCGCTTAATTTACCGGTAACCATCAGAGAAACAATTTCATCGGTTTCTTTTAGCAGTTTTTTATAGACATCGGCAAAATCGGAGGGAGGCGGTTGAGAGGTTTTAATTACGATATTATCGGTTACCATTTTTTGATAAATTTCGTCTTGGCTGATATCTATTCCGTCACGATAAGTCTTGCCCTCAATCTGGACATAAGCGGGAACGACGGTAATTTCAAGTTCATCTATTAATTCCTGCGGGATATCCGATGTGCTGTCCGTAACTATTTTGACTGCCATTTATTCTCCTTTTTAAGAAGGCTTACTCATTATGGATACTGCAACCCCTCCGGGGCCGGAGTATGTGCCGACTACCGGGCATACAATCGATTTATAAATATCTTCCCGCGGTACAATGTCGCTGATACGTTCAATCAAATATTCGGCATCTTCGGGTGTGGTACAGTATTCCACGCCGACGCTTTCGATATTATCGGTTGTTGCGACTGCGTTATAAAGATAATCAAGACCGGCGGCTTTGGATCGGACCCTTGTAAGCGGCCCCATTTCTCCGTCTCTAATCGTAAGAATTGGTTTTACCGAAAGCAGTGAGCCGACAAAGCCCTGCGCTTTTCCGACGCGCCCGCCCTTTACAAGATACTTAAGTGAATCAAAATAAGCGACCAGTTGTGTGTTATCTAATCTTACTTTGGTTGCGGCAATTATTTCATCGATTCCCGCACCGGCATTTGCCATTTTGGCCGCCGCAATAACTGCAAGCCCGAAGCTCATAATTATTTTTTGCGAATCCAAGACCTCAATGCGGCAAGTATCGCTAACTGTACTTTTGGCGTTTAACGCCGATTGATAAGTGCCGCTGAGTTTGCTTGATAAGGTAATTACCAGTATTTCATCGCTTTCGTTTGCCAGCTCGTTATAGACATTGGTAAACGAAAACGGGGAAGGTTGGGTGGTGGTGGGAATAACGTCTTCCCGGACCATCCTTTCATAAAAATCTTCCGAAGAAATCTCTATCCTGTCAAGAAACGACTCATGACCGAACGATACGGTCAACGGAATCAGCGTTATACCAAGTTCATTTGCTAAGTCGTCGGGTATGTCGGACAGAGTATCTGTGACAATTTTAACTGTCATTTTACTATACCCCCTGACTAATTAATTTATTCTACCGACACAATATAAAAATAGTGCGGTTGTCCTCCGTAAACCACTTCAACCTGCAGTTGAGGGTACTTCTCGCGTATTTCATTGCCGCATGCTTCGGCTTCGTCTTCTTCGGTGTCTTGACCGTAGTAAACGGTGATTATTTCGGTTTTATCCTCAATCGTTTTCTCTAAAACCTCAAACAAAACATCTTTGGCACTATCCAGTGCCGAGATAATGACCCCGTTAAGAAGCCCGATTGCTTGTTTCTTTTTGATATCAAGGTTTCCGATTTTACACGAACGCACGGAACGTGTAACCTCGATTGACGAAACGGCATTGATTGTTTCTGTCATAATCTCGCAGTTGGTTTCCAGTTCCGCTTCGTAATCAAAGGCAAGCAGTGCGGCAACCCCCTGAGGGACATTGACCGTTGGCACAACACAGATTTTTTTCTCCGTTAGGGCTTGGACTTGCTGTGCGGCCAGCACAATGTTTTTGTTGTTGGGAAGGATAATCACGTTATCCGAAGGTGCGCGTTCCACTCCCATCAGAATATCCTTGGTGCTGGGGTTCATTGTTTGCCCGCCGGCAACAATGGCGGAAACGCCGAGGCTGGAAAACACCTCTGCCAGACCGTCTCCGGCAGCAACGGAAACAATCGATACCTTGGTCGGCGTCGATTGTGTTTTTTGTTTTGCCAAGTAATCTTGATGCTGTTCGTCCATATTGCGGGCGCTGACGCTGTGAATGGTGCCCATTGAAGTTGCGTAACTGATTACTTCGCCGGGGTCAAGCGTATGAATATGGACTCTAACGGTATTCTCATCTCCGACAACAATCAGTGATTGCCCTTTTTTGAGCAAATATTTTTTCATTTTTTCGGGGTCCAGCCCGCTTCCCTTGAGCAGGAACTCTGTACAGTAACCGAAGGGAACTTCATCTTCGTGACCCGCTTTGGCATCGGCCGTAACGGTTACGGGTGTTGAAGAAATACTGCTGGCGATGATTTGCGGTTTTCGGAATTGCATTAACTCCGATTCGCCCCGCAGGTAGCGTAATGCCCCGTCCAGTATTGTATAAAGGCCTTGCCCGCCCGAATCGACAACTCCGGCTTCTCTTAATGCCGGTAAAAGTTTGGGTGTGTTGGCAACCGATTCACTGGCGGCGGATACCGTGGATTCCAAAACGGAAAGGAGATCTCCTTTGCCGTTAGCGGCGGTTTTTAAGGCTTCCTGTGCGGCATCTTTTAATACCGTTAGGATTGTGCCTTCAACCGGGTTGCTGACGCCTTTATAGGCAACAACCGAGGATCTTTCCAATGCGGCGGCAAAATCCTTACCGTCCATCGTTTCTTTATCCGCTAACCCCTGAGCCAATCCGGCCCAGAATTGCGAAAGGATAACCCCGCTGTTACCGCGGGCCCCCATTAGGGCGCCGGTAGCCATTGAGTGCGAAACGGAAGAAACATCCTTGTTGGCATTTTGAAATCCGTGGTCAATCGTCGATTTCATTGTAAGTAACATATTGGTACCGGTATCTCCGTCCGGTACGGGGAAAACGTTAAGCGCATCAACTTCGGGGGCGCTTTTTTCAAGCCAATCAGTAGCGGCGGCGAACATTTCGAGGAACTTTTGTCCTCCGATAACATCCGTTTGATTCATTTTTTATACCACCATCCTTGTAAGGTGTTGTTCGGAATAATAATCTTGTAAGGTTTTGTAATTTATGCTAACATAGCAGAACGAATTGTACAATAATTTCTTATAGACAGTCAAAGGAGTGAACCTATCAATGAAGTGCGATCTATGTGATAAATCGAAGATGTTCGGCAATAACGTCAGCCATTCCAAGAGACATACCAGAAAAGAATCTATGCCGAATGTTCATAGAGTTAGAGCCGAAGTAGACGGCAAAGCGATGCGTGTTAATATCTGCACCAGATGCATGCGCACGCAGAACAAGCTCATGCGCGAAGCTGAATAGTTTTCGGCGTTTATCGGTTAATTGGTAGCCTGCAATCGTTATTGGTTGCAGGCTATTTGTTTGGCTGTTTTTAAGGCTGCCTCCACCTGTTTGGGTGAAGTTCCCCCGGTTACGTTGCGCGCTGCAACCGAAGATTCAATGGTGATATCTTTTACATCATCTTCAAAAAGCGGTGAAAATTGTTTATATTCGCTAACTGTCAGGTCGCTTAGCGTTTTGTTGTTTTTGGTTGCGTAGCTTACCAGTTTAGCGATTATCCCGTGAGCATTACGGAAAGCCTCGCCCTTTAACACCAAATAATCGGCAAGGTCCGTTGCTAAGATAAACCCGCGGTCGGAAGCCTTGCGCATAGTTTCCGGTTTAAATTTTAATGTATCCAGCATTCCGCTAAAAACCTTTAAACTTAACACCAGCGTATCCACGGTATCGAATACCTTTTCTTTATCTTCTTGCAAATCGCGGTTATATGTGAGCGGCAAGCCTTTCATGGTGGCTAAAAGCGCGGTCAAGTTTCCGTAAACGCGTCCGGTTTTACCTCTGCCGAGTTCGGCAACATCGGGGTTTTTCTTTTGCGGCATTAGGCTCGAACCGGTAGCGTAAGCATCATCAAGTTCAATAAATTTAAACTCTTCCGATGACCACAACACAATTTCTTCGGCAATTCGCGAAATATGCATCATGGAAATTGCGGCGGCTGCCATATACTCAAGCGCAAAGTCACGATCCGAAACGGCATCCATGCTGTTTGGGCTGACTCGGCTAAATCCGAGTTCTTTGGCCAAAAATTCGCGGTCGGTATTAAAAGTAACTCCGGCCAGTGAACCGCTGCCGAGCGGTAAAACATCGGCGCGTTTGAAACAATCTTTAAAACGGCCGTAATCACGTTCAAACATCTCAAAATAGGCCAGTAAATGATGCGCCAAAAGAACCGGCTGAGCCAGTTGCAGGTGAGTATAGCCCGGCATAATAACATCGATATTCGCCTCGGCTGTTTTAATCAGGGTTTGCTGGATTAACCTTATTCCGCTTAGGGTTTCGCTGATTGCTTCTTTGATATAAAGTTTGAAATCCAACGCTACCTGATCGTTACGCGAGCGTCCGGTATGCAGTTTGCCGGCAACATCGCCGATAATCTCAAAAAGGCGTGCCTCAACGGCCATATGAATATCTTCCAACTCCGGCTTAAAATCGAACTTACCGTCCTCAATTTCTGCGGCAACTGCTTTAAGCCCACGTTCAATCTCGTCCGCTTCGTTTTTGGTAATAATATTTTGTTTGGCAAGCATACGCGCATGGGCGATACTGCCCTTAATGTCATAAATGTATAAACGCCGGTCGTACGACAATGAAGAAGTATATTGCACTACAAGTTCATCGGCCGTTTTATCGAAACGGCTTCTTATATGGCTCATTTAAATGCCTCGCTTATTGTTATAATTCCGTTTAGTTCGGCTAACGGTTCTTGGCCGCTAGCCTTCCTTTTGGATTTGTTCCTGTATTTTTGCCGATAATCCCCACAGCTTAATAAAGCCGATTGCCGAGGATTGGTCAAACTCATCGCCCTCATCATAGGTTGCCAGCTTATGGCTGTATAACGAGTACGGCGATTTGCGTCCGACAACGGTGCAATTGCCCTTATGCAGTTTGAGCCGAACGTCGCCGGTAACAAACCGTTGGGTGCTATCGATATAAGCGGAAAGATTTTCACGATGTCCGCTAAACCATAACCCTTCGTAAACAAGGTTGGCAAACTCGTTTGAAACTATCTGTTTGAAGCGGTACTGCGCCTTGGATAATGTCAGTGTCTCAAGCGATTTATGGGCGGCAATCAAGATATTGGCAGCAGGGGCCTCATAGGTTTCTCGGGATTTAATCCCGACCAGCCTGTTTTCCAGCATATCGATTCGCCCGATTCCGTGCTTTCCGCCGAGTTCGTTTAAGAACTTTATTAATGAAATACCGTCCATTTTGTTATTGTTAATCGATACCGGCAGGCCTTTTTCAAAGCTTATTACAATATATTCGGCTTCGTCGGGGGTTTCGCTGACAGCCTTAACCCAAGTATGCGCATCCTCCGGCGGCTCGTTCCAAGGGTCTTCCAAAACACCGCATTCGGTACTTTTACCCCATAAGTTTTCATCTATTGAATAAGGGCTTTTTGAAGTTATCGGCAGGGGGATATTGTATTTTTGGGCATATTGAATCAGCTCTTCCCGTGTCATTCCCCATTCGCGTGCGGGGCCGACAATCTTTAAATGGGGCGCCAGTGTATTAATCCCAACATCAAATCTGACCTGGTCGTTGCCTTTACCGGTACAACCGTGTGCGATGGCCTTAGCGCCTTCGTCACGCGCAATATCCACCAAAATTTTGGCAATTAAAGGGCGTGCCAGTGCGGTCGCAAGCGGATAACATTCTTCATAAAGGGCGTTGGCCTTTAGGGCAGGGAAAACATAGTCGTTAACAAATTCGTCTTTGGCATCCACCACAAACGATTTAATTGCTCCCACGTCCAGCGCTTTCTTTTTGATAATCGTAAAATCCTTTTCGTTTCCGACATCAATCGTAACAGCAATAACTTCATATCCGTATTCTTCTTGCAGCCACTTAACTGCCACTGAAGTATCCAGCCCGCCGCTGTAAGCAAGTACCACTTTTTCTGCCATAATAAGCCTTCCTCCGATAATCTATTGTAGATATTATATCTTAATTTGCTTTAAAATACTCGGTTAAAAAGTTCGCAATCTGCAGTTTTAACCCTTCGTATTGCCAGTTATAGTCGTGTCCCGGTGCGCCGATGTATAAAAGTATATCACCCTCGTATTCCGGGGCAATACCGACTGCAGCCTCAAGGTTTGCCCGTAAAATCGTTAAAAGGTCACCGTTACTGAAAGAGTCCGGAATTACTCCGTTAGTCCGCAGCTGCAAGACCCTTTCCAAGTCGCTGTTGTTATTCCAGACCGGCGGCCCCAGTTGGATACTGTAAACGCGTTTGTTTTCCGCTAAAAGCGGCATTGCTCCCGAACAAACTGTACAACCGTTACTGATTCCCAAAAGAACTATTTTAAGATCTGGGTTGTGATCGGTTAAAAAAGATGCCTTTGCTGCCAGTTCGTGCGCCCTTATAGGGTTGGCGCCGACCATCATCATCAGCTCCCCGAGAGCCCCGTAAAAAGAATTATCGGTTCTGAAATAATCAATCCAAAGGGTGGTATTACCCAGCCCCGTCAGGATACCGTCAATTCCCGGCGCCAATTCCTTTTCGTTCGAATCAATAATAGCGGACCAGCCCCACCCCCCCGAATTAACGATAACCAAAACGTCGATATCTTTTACTTTTTCGTAAAGCGCCAATGCCTGATTTGCGAATTCGGAACATTTCTCCGCGCTGTTTTGAAACAGGGCTTCGGCTTTGTTTACGGCATCGTCAATTATATTTTGCGGGATATTATTTAAATTTTCGGTTGTTATTATCTCGTTTTGTCCCATCTCGGCCGCTTTTGCCGGGACGGCGGTTGACGGGGTAAAAAGGACGATTGCCGCCGAAACGGCTACGACTAAAATAACCGAGATTTGTATTTTTCGAATCTTAGAAAGCATAAGTTTTTTAACCGTTTTTATTCCGACCGCAGACCTTGTTAATCAACACGGGTATCCGATATCGCTTGATCCAAAATTGCGATTGCGGTATCAATTTCTTCTTTGCCGATAATTAGCGGCGGCATTAACCTGATAATATTATCCCCGATTTTATTAACCAAAAGCCCTCTTTTTAAACAGCCTTCCGTAACTGCATTGGCATTTTTGTTATTAAATTCGATTGCTTGTAAAAGGCCTCTGCCCCTTACTTCCGAAACGGAATTATATTTTTGCTTTAACCCGTTTAGCTTTTCGGTTAGATAACTGCCATTAACCTTTACTTGTTCCGGGATATTATTTTCGACAATTGTTTTAAAGACGGTATAACCGGTAGCGCATGCCAGCGGGTTACCGCCGAAAGTAGAGCCGTGTTCGCCTGCGGCAAATACGGAGGCCCTGTTTTTGCATAATATTGCACCAATCGGGAAACCGCCGGCAAGCCCTTTGGCAAGTGTCATAATATCCGGCTCGGTTTCATACTGCTGGTAGGCAAAAAGACTTCCCATCCTGCCGACACCCGTCTGGATTTCATCCAAAATTAAAAGGATTCCCTTTTCATCGCACCATTGCCTGACTTTTTTTAGATAGTCACTATCCGGTACGTGAACCCCGCTTTCGCCCTGAATCGGTTCCATCATTACGGCGCATGTTTTTGAGGTGGTTGCCGCTTTTAAGGCTTCAATGTTGTTGTATTCCACGTTAACAAAGCCGGATGGAATCGGGATATAAGGCTCTTGAAACTTAATTTGCCCGCTTGCCGAAACCATTGCCAGTGTTCTGCCGTGGAACGAGCCGGTGCCGGTAATAACTTCATAGGCCCCTTTAAGATGAATATGCCCGTAACGCCGCGCCAGTTTAACGGCTCCTTCAGTGGCTTCCGTTCCGCTGTTACAGATAAAAACCTTATCCAAGCAACTGTTTTCAACCAGTATTTGCGCCAGTTTTAGCTGGGGGGTGGTGTAATAGAGGTTCGAAGTATGGATTAACGTGCCAGCCTGTTCAGCGATTGTTTTTACAACTTCCGGATGGCAATGCCCCAGGCTGTTTACCGCAATGCCGGAAACAAAATCCAAATACTCTTTGCCGTTTTCGTCCCATACCCGACAACCCTGACCCTTAACCAGCGTTATCGGTATACGTTTAAAGGTGGGCATATAATAATTTCGTTCTAATTCAAACCAGTCAGTCATTTGTATCTCCCTACGGGTTGTAAATCAATGTCCCTGTTGCCCCTTCCTCAATTTCTTTAAGCAGTGCATTTTGGCGGTTGCCGTCAATAATTGCGCACTTGGCTAAAGGGTTTTCAAGCGCCCTAAGACAAGCCTTGATTTTGGGGATCATTCCCCCGCGGGCAACCCCCGAATCTATTAAATCTTTTGCTTCGGAAAAACTGAGGCGGGGCATATAATTGCCCTCGTTATCCCGAATACCGTTAACATCGGTTAAAAAAATCAGTTTTTCCGCTTCGATTGAGGCCGCAATTTCCCCTGCGATTGTGTCGCCGTTAACATTCAATAAAAGCGGATCCTCGGCATTTTTTTCGATTGAGTTTAGGCTGATAGGGGAAATTACGGGAACAAAACCGGCGCCGAGGATTGCCGTTAAAACTTCGTGGTTTACTTTGACCGGATTCCCGACATAACCCATTTCTTTACTGCGGATTTTAGCTTCCACCAAGGCGCCGTCAACACAACTGATTCCAACGGCTCTCCCCCCGCGAGCGGTAACGGCAGCTACAATCTCTTTGTTGATAAGCCCGCCGATAACCGCTGTTACCATATCCAACTCGTCCTTGCCGGTAACGCGTTCTCCGTTATGAAAGCGGGGAGCAATAGCCTGTTTTTCTAACCATTTGTTAACTAAATTTGCTCCCCCGTGAATAACTACAATGGGATAGCCCTTTTTTTGTAAAGAAATTATATCTTCGATGGTGGTATCTTTGCTATCAAATAAAGACCCACCGAGTTTGATTACAATTGTTTTATTACTAAGCTTATTGTGCAATTTAATGCTCCTTTCCGCAGAAGCTTAACATAATATTAAGTGGTGTAGTCGGCGTTAATCGAAACATATTCGGCTGTTAGGTCGCAGCCCCAAGCGGTAGCTCCAAAAGCCCCCAAATTGAGATTTAAATCAATGACAACTGTTTTCTCTTCCATTGCTTTGGATACCGCTTGATAATCGGTATCGACGATTATACCGTGTTCCAGCAGTTTAATGCCGCAAACGGATAAATCAATCTTTGCTTCAATCACTTCGGCGCTGCTTCTGCCGGCGGCGGCAATAATCCGCCCCCAGTTGGGGTCGCAACCGTGGATTGCCGTTTTTACCAGCGGGGAAGCGATAACCGTTCGGGCACACTCCCGTGCCGATTCAATATCAACCGCACCCGTTACGTTCATTTCAATTAACTTGCTTGCCCCTTCGCCGTCGGCGGCAATAGCTTTGGCAAGGAAAATACAAACCTCGTTTAACGCCTGTTGAAACGCTACGGCAAGTTCTGTATTAAATGTAATCTTTTCTTTGTCTTTTAAGCCGTTTGCCAGAATAATCATCATATCGTTGGTACTGGTATCGGTATCTACGGAAATCATATTAAAAGAGATATCGGCGGCTTTACGCAGCGCGTCGCTTAAAAATTCTTTATCCACCAGGGCGTCGGTTGCCAGAAAACAAAGTAAAGTGCCCATATTGGGGTGAATCATCCCCGACCCCTTGGCAACGCCTCCGATAGTAAACTTGCCGTTATTAACGCTAACGGCAACCTCTTTGGAAACCGTATCGGTGGTCATAATGGCTCTGGCAAAATCGTGCCCGCCTTCCGTGGAAAGTTCGATAGCGCCGATTCCCTTTTTAATAACCCCCATCGGCAGTTTTCTGCCGATTACACCGGTGCTGGCAACAAGCGCCGAATTGGCGGAGACCCCCAGCTTATCGGCGGCAAGAGCGGCCATTTCCAGGGCGTCTTGCATGCCTTGTTCACCCGTTACGGCGTTAGCGCTCCCGCTGTTAGCGACAATAACATGAATATCACTTGCCGGGAGGCGGCTTTGAGAAACAATTACCGGCGCCGCTTTGATTTGGTTTTTTGTAAAAACACCCGCCGCTGAGCAGGGGGATTTACTGTAAAGAATTCCCAAATCAGGCTTAGGAACTATCTTTTTAATGCCGGCGTTAACCGCTCCGGCCGTAAAACCTTTTACCGAAGTAATTGTTCCGTTTTTTATAAAATCAATTTTTGTTTTCATAGAATAAAACTATATCATAAACGCCGTTTGCAAACTACCGAAAAAATCGATTCTTACGATAGGAATGTTGTTACTCTTTCGAAGGCGGCCAAAATATTAATAAAAGTGATAAGATTAAATTATTTACCGTACCTTTTGATTACCTCGTACATGGCATCGGTTCCCGAATACATAGCCGCAACGGGAATTTTTTCATCTGCGGCGTGAACGTAGTTCATAAAACTAAAGCCTTCGGGTAAATCAATCGGTAAAAACCCGTATGTTTGAATGCCCAGTTTGGCCAGCAGACGGGCGTCGGTACTGGCGCTGATTATAATCGGAATCGGAATGCAATCGGGCTCTTTTTCTTTTAATATATCCGAAAGCATTTCGAATAACGATAAATCGGCATCGGCTTTGGCTTGTTCGTAGTTGGTTATTTTAATATCGCAGTCATTTCCGATAATTTCCGTCAGTTCGTTTTTAAGGTCTATATCGCTTAAAATCGGCAGAATCCGTCCGTCAAGATAAAGGGTTACCTCGCCGGGAACAACATTAATTCGTTCCCCGCCTTTTACCATAATCGCATTGACGGTGTTATGCAGCAGCGGGTCAAAAAAGTTATCGGTTTTGTCTTTAATCTGTTCAAGAATTGCCTCTGTTTTTTGAGGATTAAGCAATTCTTTAAAAAAGGTGCTTTCCGGCTCCGAAATATGCGCAGAGATAATATTTATCATTCTTTCTGTTACGGCGGTAATATGAACCGGCAATTTTTTATCGTTAAGGGCAACCAATGCCTTTCCCATTTTGTACATGGCGCTGTTTTTCATCGGAACCGAACCGTGTCCGCTTGGTCCGTAAAAAGTGATTTCGGCGGTGCAGTGGTGTTTTTCGGCGACCTGAATAAGGTAAAATTTTTTGCCGTTAATATACATGGTATATCCGCCGAATTCGCTGACGGCATACTTAATATCTCTGAAAATGTCCATATGCTCGCGAACAAGAAACTTCGCTCCGTAAGATCCGCCGGTTTCTTCATCGGCCATTGCACAAAAGATAATATCCGCTGCGGGTTTAAAATTTTCGGCCTTGGCTCTCAGTAGCGCCGCAATCATCATTGCAAGTCCGCATTTCATATCAAGGGCGCCGCGCCCCCAAATATAACCGTCGGCTATTTCCCCGTCAAACGGCGGATAGGTCCAGTTTTGGTTGGCGGCGGTTACCACATCGGTATGCCCGTATAAAAGCAGCGGCGAGGCCTTCCCTTTCCCTTTCAGACGTGTTAGAAGGTTGGGGCGGGCGGGGTCTTTGGCAACTGTAATAGTCTCAAAGCCGGCGGCGGTAAACAGTTTATCGATATATTCGATTAAGGGCGCTTCGTTACCGGGGGGATTGGTGGTATTAAAACGAATCAGGTTTTGCAGTAATTCTTCGGGGCGTTTGTAAATTGAAGTGTCGATTGAAGGCATATCGGCTCCTTTCGCTACGGCAAAATCCGTTGCGTCTATTATACCACTATATGGGTTTTGGGCAAGGAGTTTAGCCACGGTTTTAATACAAGCGATTTAAAAAGAGGCGACGATTTATAAAACAATCGCCGCCTCAATATTATCCGTTAGCGGATATATGCCATAACCTAATAATTTTTTTGACTAGTCCGTAAAAACGTAGCTGCCCTTTTTAAGGTATGAATAAAAAGCGAGAATAGTGGATATTAACGATAGATACATCAAGACCGCCAGAAAAAGGTTGGGGCCGATATTTAAAATTGCCACAATCAACGGCGCCAACCAAAACCAGAAATTCACCTTGGCAATCGTTGTGGGGGTTGGGAATTCATAATCCTTTTTGCGGCGTTTGATTAAATAGGTAATTATCCCTATAAATACCGTAACCCCGCCAAGCAGCGCCGGAACGGCGTAAAGGTACGGGTTCCACGGCATTAGTCCCTCGGTACGGGCAAAACATCCGGCTGCAATTGCCAAAATAAGTGTCGGCATAAACAGAATTTGATCGGCTACCATATCGTACAAAGACCCGAATCGGCTTGTTTGTTTAAGGTGGCGCGCTAATTTACCGTCCAAAAAATCGGTTAAAGCGGCAATTATCAGGATTATACCGGCTGCTAAAATTTGGGCTTCGCTGCCCATAGCCAAAAGAACAACAATAACTACGGTCAGAAATATACGGGAGGAGGTGATGATGTTGGGGACATTCAGTTTAAACTTTATTTCCGGTTCGGCTATTATGCTCACAACATACTCCTTACAAAAAAAGTCCCAAGAAATATTTTCTATAATAGCATAATTTGAGTTAAGTTTTACAATATTAATTATATCGTTGCTTTTATTGACATTAAGCATTATTTGTATTACTATTAGTGATACTTAATTATCGGGGCGATGTAATGATTTTACAAATAAATATGTCAAGCGATGTTCCGATTTATATGCAGCTGCGCAATCAAATTGTAATGGGAATTGGCTGCGGCGAATTGAAAGCGGGGCAGGATTTACCGACTGTACGCCAGCTTGCCGAGGATATCGGTATCAATATGATGACGGTCTCCAAGGCATACACAATTCTGAAAAATGAAGGGTTTATCGAAATTGATCGGCGGCATGGGGCCAAAGTTCGCAAAGAGTTAGACCCCAATCAACAATTTTGTGAAAAACTGGAAGCGGAATTATTTTTACTGGCAGCGGAATCAAAAGCCAGAGGTATGGATAAAGCAGACTTCTTTGAACTGTGCGAAAAAATTTTTAGCCATAAATTGAAGGAGAAACATTTATGATAGGCTGGATTTTAGGTTTTACGGCGGCGATTGTGTTGGTTTCCGTTTATTTTGCTTCACAAGCAAACCCCCAACCGAATGTGCGTATCGGCGTATCTTTACCGCATGAAGCTTTAAACGACATTGAAGTTAAAAAAATAACAGGTGATTACCGCAGTGCTTTGCGCAAAGCGGTACTGATTGCCGCCGTTATCGGCATTCCGCCGTTTTTTCTTTTGTCGTACGTATCTCTGGCGATGTTGTTTATGTTTGTGTGGATTGGCGTTGTTTTTTACGCCGCAAACCGCATCTTTATTGTCTATCACGATAAGTTAATTGTGCTAAAACAAAATAACCGCTGGTTTGCTAAAAATGCCCGAATAATCACCGTTGATACCGAGGTTTCACGGCTTAAGGATACAATGCCAATATCGGGGAGATGGTTTATTATCCCTGTTCTTTTAAGCCTTTTGCCGTTTTTATTTGCTTACCTTGAACGCGATAACAATCTAATCCTGATAACACTTGGCGTGGTTTCTCTGACTACTTCGCTTATTTCAATATGGTTATACACGTTAGTGCGCCGGGAAAGCACCCTTTCCGTTTCGCGTGATACCCGTGTAAATATGGCCTACAATACCTCTCGTAAAAACACGCTTAGCCGCGGATGGTTCCTTTTTGCTTTTTCGGAGGCAATTATTTTGGCCGTTATGAGCTTTCTGATTATGCAGTACGATGTGAATGTCGTACCGGTCATAATTGCCATTTTGCTAACAAGCGTATTGGGGCTAATAATTATTATTACCTCTTATCAAAAGGCATCCCAAACGCAACAAAGATTAAAAAATGCGGAAAACGATGTCTTTTATGTCGATGATGACAGCGGCTGGGAAAACGGATTCCTTTTTTACAATAACCCCTATGACGAAAGAACAATGGTTGAAAAACGTTCCGGTTACGGACAAACCATTAATATAGCCACTAAAAAAGGCAAGGCCTTTATTTACGGAACATTCGCTTTTTCGGCTTTGGTATTAATTGGGGTAACCGGTGTTTTACTTTGGGCCGATTTCGGGGAAATTGAAATGGGAATAGTTAGCGATAACAACCGCATAGTAATACAAGCCCCGATGTACGGCTATGAATTTAATGCTTCTGAGATTATTGACGTTGCAATAACAAACGATCCGCCTCGCGGTATCAGAACAAACGGGATTGCAACGGACCGCTATTTACTGGGGAATTTTAATATTAACGATTACGGTAAATCCAAGCTGTATATTGTCGGCGATGCGCCCTATATTGTGGTGCAGCTGGAAGACCTCTACATATTTATTAACGGAAAGAGCGAAAATCAAACCTTGGAATATTTTAATCTTTTAAAAGGTTTGCAAGCGCATTAGTTTTTAGAAACATTGATTATGCATGAGGATAGCTAAAACCTCATCGGTTTGCCCTGAATCAAAAAAGCGTCTTCTTATAAAAAGAAGACGCTTTGGGAATGCGGTTCTTTAAAACTTTAGCGCTCCATTTTTAGTACGCTCATAAAGGCATCCTTGGGGACTTCAACCTTGCCGATACTGCGCATCTTTTTCTTGCCTTCTTTTTGCTTTTCCAAGAGCTTGCGTTTGCGGGTAATATCACCGCCGTAACATTTGGCAAGTACATCCTTCCTTTTGGCGGAGATGTCGGCACGTGCAACAATACGGCTGCCTACGGAGGCTTGCAAGGGGACCTTAAACATTTGCGTCGGGATAACTTCTTTGAGTTTTTCAACCATTGATTTCCCGATTTCGTGTGCCTTTTCGGGCGGCACGACACGGCTAAAGGCATCTACAACAACCCCGTTTACCAGTATATCCAGTTTAATTAATTTTGTTTCACGGTAACCGATTACCTCATGGTCAAGCGACGCATACCCTTTGCTGTGGCTCTTTAACTGGTCGTAAAAAGTGGTCAGCATTGAGCGCAAAGGTATTTCATATTCGAGCCTTACCCTTTGCCCGAGCGCGTCGGGTGAATGCGAGTGCCCGATGTATTCCGTATGTTTATAAAGACCTTCCGACTGTGTTACCAATTCCATAATCGGACCGATAAATGCGGAAGGGGTAATTACCGATATCTTGGCCCACGGTTCCTCTATCTTTAACAGTTCACTCGGTTCGGGGAGGTCGGACGGATTAACAATCATCTCCTGGCTGCCGTCCATACGTGTTATCATTAGCTTAACCCCGGGTACCGTTACAATCAGCGAAAGATCAAACTCCCTTTCCAGTCTTTCCTGAACAATATCCATATGCAGTAATCCCAGAAAGCCGCAACGGTAACCGTTTCCTAAAACAGGGCTATTTTCCGGTTCATACGTAAAGGAGGCATCGTTTAAGCTCAGTTTTTCGATTGCTTCACGCAGCTGTCCGTGGTCTTCGGGCTGGGTGGTATAAATCCCGGTAAAAACAACAGGTCTGGCTGTTTTATAACCGATTAGAGGTTTGTCGGCGCCGTTTTCGATTGAAGTAATTGTATCGCCGACACGGCAATCCCCGACACTTTTAAGGCCGGTAGCAATATAGCCGATATCCCCTGCCAAAAGTTCTCCGGTAGGGTAAAAATTGGGGTTAAAATAACCAATGTTTACCACTTCAAATTCAGTGCCTTGCCCCATCAGCCGCAGCTTATCTCCTTTGCGGATGCTGCCGTCGTTAACGCTGATATAGGCGACAACACCCATATAAGAATCGTAGTGAGAATCAAATATAAGCGCCCTTAAGGGATGTTCGAGCTCGCCTTTAGGCGGCGGAATTTTGTTAATAATCGCTTCTAACAGTTCGGGGACGCCTTGCCCCGTTTTGGCGCTGATTTGTAAAACCTCATCGCTTTTATATCCGAGGATACTGTCGATTTCATCCAGTACTTTTTCCGTTTCGCTGCTTGGTAAATCTATTTTATTGATTACCGGGATTATTTCCAGGTTGTGATCCATTGCGAAATAAACGTTTGAAATAGTCTGAGCCTGAATGCCTTGGGTGGCGTCAATAACAAGGATTGCCCCCTCGCAGGCCGCTAAAGTTCTCGAAACCTCATAGGCGAAATCAACATGCCCCGGGGTATCAATCAAATTTAATTCATACGTGATTCCGTCTTTTGCCTGATACTCAAGACGAATGGCTTTGGCTTTGATTGTAATTCCGCGCTCACGTTCCAGCTCCATACTGTCCATCATTTGATCAACCATTTTATCGCCTTTTAAGGCTCCGCTAAGTTGAATCAGGCGGTCGGCAAGTGTTGACTTACCGTGATCGATATGAGCAATAATGCAGAAATTACGTTTTCTAAGTTGTTTCATATACAGGGTTCTCTCTCCTGACAGTGTTGGTTTATTATACCGTATCCGGTAGGAATCTCCAGAATACTTCGTTACCGAGTAACCGCCCGTGCGGTGTTAATCTAATCAAGTTTTTGTCCGTTTCAATCAAGCCGATATTTAAAAGCTCTCCAATCGGCTCTTTGTACCACTCCATTATATCGATGTTGAAACGTTTTTGAAAATGGCTTAAATCAATTCCGCCGCACAATCTTAAACCAAGGATAACGGATTCCGCTATATCAATTTCAACGGGTATAATTTCGTTTAATTCCTGCGGCGGCGGTTTTCCGCAAGATAGGGCATCCAAATATTGATCCAAATCAGCGGTGTTGGCAGTCCGCCGGTTTTCAATAAAAGAGTGCGCCGCTACCCCGATTCCCAAATATCTCCCGCCTTGCCAATAAACCAGATTATGGCAGCATTCGGCACCGGGCTTAGCCCAATTAGATATTTCATAATGGGTATACCCGTGGTTTTTAAGCAGTTTTTCCGCCAGTTCATACTGCTCGGCGGCTGTATCAGGGGAAATCTCCGGATACTTGCCTGAATTTATTTCTTTAAACAGTAAATCTTCCGGTTCAAGCGTTAACGCATAGAGTGAAAGGTGGGCGGGGTTAGTTTCTAAGGCTTTTAATAAACTGCCCTCCCAACTTTTGAGCGATTGCCCCGGCAGGCCGTAAATTAAATCTAAATTTAAGTTGCTAAAGCCCGCGCCGTTAGCGTCATCAATTACTTTTAGGGCTTCCTTTGCTGTATGAATGCGCCCCAGCATTTCCAATTCGGCATCGTTAAAGCTTTGTACTCCCAAGCTCAGTCGGTTTATGCCGGCCTTATTTAAATCCGAAAGGTATTTTAAATCAACTGTTCCCGGATTAACCTCAACGGTTATTTCCGCATCTTGTCTTAAATCAAAATTATTTTTAATAGTATCGAGAATCCCCGCAATTTGCGCAACCGAAAGCAAGCTGGGAGTTCCTCCGCCGAAATAAACGGTATCGATAATACCGCCGGCCGAACGCAATTCCAGCTCTTTTTTGACCCCGTTTAGGTAAGCCGGAATATCATTCTCCCTCAAGCAGTAAGATGCGAAAGTACAATATTTACACTTGCGCTTACAAAACGGCACATGCACATAGATTGCTTTAATATCCGGCATATCTTCTCCGCCGAAAAAATTACTATTCGCTGCTAATCTTCCTTGCGGTGAGATGAAATATCTCTTAATCGCTGATTGTAAGACAATAATTTTTTACGCAATCGGATATTTTTCGGTGTTATCTCAACCAGCTCGTCGTCGTTAATAAAATCTATTGCCTGTTCGAGGCTGAATTTAATCGCCGGAGTTAGTTTAACGGCAATATCTGAGGTTGACGACCTGATATTCGTTTTTTTCTTTTCCTTGCAGATATTAATCGGAATATCCTGCATTCGTTGGTGCATACCGACAATCATTCCCTCGTAAACCATTGTATTGGGATCAATAAACGTTTCACCGCGCTCTTGTGCGTTGGCAATGCCGTACGCCAGAGCCACTCCGGGTTCGGTTGCCACCAACACCCCATTGCGTGAAGAAGTAAGCGCACCTTTCCAAGGTTCGTAGCCCAGGAAGATAGTATTCATAACGGCATCTCCGCGTGTTGCGGTTAGGAATTGGCCGCGAAACCCTATCAAGCCTTTGGTCGGTATTTTATACTCAATACGGACATTGCCTTTACCGTTATTGTACATATCGGTAAGTTGTGCCTGGCGGTTACTAAGCATCTCGGTTAGTACGCCGACATATTCTTCGGCGGTATTAATTATTAAAGACTCCATCGGCTCCGTTAATTTGCCGTCAATAACCTTGGTAATCGCCTCCGGCTTGGATATTTCAAATTCATAGCCTTCGCGTCGCATTGTTTCAATTAATATCGACAAATGAAGTTCCCCCCGGCCTTTAACCAAAAAGGTGTCGGTGCTGTCTGTATCCTGAACCCTTAAACTCAGGTTCTTTTCGAGCTCCCTGTAAAGCCTGTCTCTGATTTGTCGGGTAGTGCAGTATTGCCCCTCACGACCGGCAACCGGAGAAGTATTAACTCCAAAGGTCATTTCTATTGTCGGTTCGCCGATTTCAATTCTGGGCAGTGCCGTTGGGTCTGCGGGGAAGGCTATTGTATCGCCGATACTGACCTTATCGACACCGGTAATGGCAACGATATCCCCGGCTTCGGCTTTATTTGCGTTTAATCGTCCCAGCCCCATATACGTAAACACTTCATCGACCTGGTAATGATTGGAGCTGCCGTCGGCATTTAAACATACCACTTGATCGCGCGGAGAAATGCTGCCCCGCCATATTCTGCCAATGGAAATTTTTCCTTTATGGCTGTTGTAATCAAGATTAGTAACCAACATCTGGAAAGAGCCCTCGGCAATTTTGGGAGGCGGTACTTTCTCCAAAATACAATCCAAAATGGGGAAAATGTTTTTACCTTCGTCTTTGAGTTCCGTTACGGCAATACCGTTTCTGCCGCTGGCGTAAAGAATCGGAAAATCAAGCTGGTCCGTGTTTGTTGCCAATTCCAAAAAGAGATCGTGAGTTAAGTTGATTACCTCTTCAATGCGAGCCTCTTTTTTATCTATTTTATTAATGACCAATATCGGCTTTAGCCCCTTTAACATCGCTTGCTGAAGCACAAACTTTGTTTGCGGCATCGGCCCTTCAACGGAATCCACCAAAAGCACGCAACCGTCGGCCATGCTGATTACCCTTTCTACTTCTCCGCTGAAGTCTGCATGCCCCGGGGTGTCTATAATGTTAATCTTGACGCCCTTGTAATCAATCGCCGTATTTTTGGCCATTATGGTAATGCCCTTTTCGCGCTCAAGGTCGTTACTGTCCATTACACAGTCAACCACATTTTGATTTTCACGGAAGATTTTACTCTGACGTAACAAAGCATCCACAAGAGTGGTTTTTCCATGGTCGACATGGGCAATAATGGCTACATTTCTGATATCGTTGCGGTAAATCATATATTTTTGTTAATAATGCCTCCGTTAGCAGATTAGAAAATATCTTTATAAATAAATTATATAAAAATTTTGCCAAGATAACATAGTTCAACTAGGCAGCTTTGACAATCGTGGATTTTCCCTTATTGGTCTCTCTTTTTTTGTAAAAATTTCTACCCCCCGATTTTTTACCCGTTCTTTCGTTGTTTTTAGCGGGTTTTTGGCGGTATTGGGTTTTTTCGCTTACCGGATTCGGTACGGAATAATCAAAGCCATCAATGGTTTTTCTTTCAATGGGGGCTTTAAGTATTTTCTCAATATCACGTACCATTGAAGTATCCGCACCGGTTACCAATGTCCATGCATCCCCGTTATTGTTGATGCGGCCAGTTCTGCCGATGCGGTGTATATAGTCATCGGCGCATTCGGGAACATCGTAATTTATAACGTGTGTAATGCTTAAAATATCAATTCCGCGGGATGCGATATCGGTGGCTACCAATACTTTAACGGAACCGCGGCGCAATCCGTCCAATGCGGATTGGCGTTTAAACTGAGAGAGGTTACCGTGCAAAGAGGCGGCTTTAAACCCCGCATCCTTGAGTTCGTTTGCAATCTTTTCAGCACGATATTTGGTGCGTGTAAATACGATTACGGTTTCTTTTTGAATCCGATAGAGTATTTCCAGAAGCAATGCTGTTTTAAGATGCTGTTTTACCGGGTACAGGGCATGTGCTACCGTTTTTGCCGGCGCTGCTATCCCTATTTGGATAAAAGTAGGGTCGGTCAGAATATCTTTGGTTAAATCGCGAATTTCTTTTGGCATTGTTGCCGAAAAGAGCAATGTTTGTCGTTTCTGCATTATACAACTTAAGATGCTTTTTATATCGGGGAGAAAGCCCATATCCAGCATTCTGTCTGCTTCGTCAATTACCAATATTTCGATATGAGTTAAATCGATACTGCTTCTCCAGATATGATCTAAAAGCCGCCCGGGGCATGCAACAACAATTTCTGCTTTGTTGTGCAAGTTATTTATCTGTTGTACTATGCCTACGCCGCCGTAGACAGCTATGCTCCTGATTCCGGTCTTTTTACCGAGTTTGTTGATGGCATTGCAGGTTTGTTCTGCAAGTTCACGCGTCGGCGATAATATAAGCGCCCTAACCCTTCCTCTTTTGCCTTGCATCAATTTTTGCAGGATAGGTAAGGCAAACGCGGCGGTTTTACCGGTTCCCGTTTGTGCCAGACCGATAATATCGTTTCCCTGTAATGCAGAAGGGATTGCTTCTGCCTGAATCGGCGTCGGTTCTTGGTAACCGAGCGCATTAACACCCTCCATAATTGAGGGATGAAGATTGAAATCGTTGAAATTCATTATAACTCCTTAAATAAACGCTAATCTCGGTTGCTTTTAAATATGCTTCCGGCTACGTTTATATGTTTTCTTTTTTGTGTTGATTTTGGATAATTTGGATGCCGTTAAACAAATAGGCACTATCGGCAAGATAACATGCGACACCGGCTTAACTTGGTTTGAGAAACTTACAAAAAGGGGATGCTCCTGACGTTAGCCGCTAAACTTGAATTATGGTTACGGTGTAACGATATCCGTTTTTTGAAGATAATCTGTATCCTTTTTCCTTAATATATTAGTCGGAGTTTGGGCCATACGGTGCTTATATTAAGTGAAGGCTTAAAAATGCGTGCAACCTAAACTAAAACTATTTACATAATTATAGCTTATTCGGGGTTGTTGTACAAATATATTACATATCAAAAGTCTTTATTTTTATTTAGGAAAATAATATTCTCGCCGTTCAATCGTCAGGGTTTTTTAAAAGGGATTGCTTTTATTTTTGGTTATGCTATATTGATATTCAATAAATTAAACCTTTGAATTTTTATTAATATACTGAGAGCAAACCAATAAAAAAGGTTCCTAAAGGGGTGTGTATATGAAGATACGTTTCAGTAACTTCTACAATTATGCAATGGATATCCTACTCATATACGGTTCCATAGGGGTTATTTTTACCAGTTATATTTTGTGGTTTGCGATACCCGCTGCTACCGGCAGGGGAGGACGCGGCTGTGGGTGGGCGCTTACCGGACAGGGTGGTCCGGGCAATATGGATACCGTATTCGGATACGGCAGATTCTACTGGGTGGATATTCACAGCTGGGTTGCGATTGTTGCAATTATCTTGATTCTCGCCCATGTTTTGCTGCATTGGGATTGGAACATCGAATCGGTTAAAAGATTGAAAGGCCAGATTGTCGGCATGAAAACGGCTGTCCTTGAGCGTTATGTTACGAATGTTCTTTTATTTATATTTACTGTATTCGAAGTACTTTCGGGCTTTGTAATTTGGGTTGTCTTGCGCCGTGGCGACGGGCAGCTTTTAGATACTTTAAACGGGACCGGTGCAACATTTTGGGGGTTACAGCGCAATGAATGGTGCGATCTGCATACTTGGGTAGCTGTGGCGATGCTGTCGCTGGTTATCGTTCATGTTGTTATTCACTGGGATTGGGTAACCAAAGTGACATTAGGCAGGGTGAAAAACAATAAGTCTCAAAACGGAGCCAAATCAAAAAACCTTGAAATTAATGGTATATTGAATGAATTTGATGTGTGTGCTTATCAGAAACGAGTCGGGTTGTTACTTGGTTTATTCGGAGCGATTTGTTTTATAATTTTAGCGTTTACTTTTCGGCTTGATCATTTCCATAGATTTGATTTTATGCTGTATTTAATCCCTGTTCCGTTTATCGCTTTGCTGCTTGCTCATAGGTGGCAATATATTGGAGGCAGTGTTCTGGCTGCGATGGGATTAGCTATTGTTGCTATTTACGCTTATAATCCGATTATTACGGTATGGCGCATTGCCGGTGTTTGGCGAGAGACCGGGTGGGGCATCTTTTCGATATTAATGGTGGTTACAATACCATTTGTAATGTCGGCGGTATTTTATTTTCTTTCCCGTCGCAAGAAGTGTTTGAATGACTTTTAAAAGTTAAATACCCTCCCGGTAGGTTTTCTCTCACATGCTTTTATTTTTTACAATAATATCGAAGCTGGATAAATATTTTAACAATTTAGTAAGGAGGTGATGCCTGTTAATAAAGAATTGGTTAAAACAAATTTTATTCTACAAGCAGAGATAATGAAATGAAAGGAGAAAGAATTGAAAGAAGAAAAGGATTTGAAAACAGAAGAAACCAAGCAATCCGGTGAAGTTTCAAGAAGAGACTTTCTTGTAGGTGCCGGTACTGTGGTTGTTGGCGGCGCTGTCGGTGCTGGGTTACTTTCCAGCTGTAACGGCGGCGAAGATAAGACTGTAACAACAACTAAAACTGTTGAAAAGACAGTCACGGTTGATGGTGGCGGTGGTGGTGCTACTGTAACCGTAACCGAAACTGTTGGCGGCGAAGGTGCCATAACTATAACCGAAACCAAAACTGTTTCCGATGGTACTGGTGGTGGGGCTCTTGAGCCTTGGCAAGAGCCGGAAACTACAATAGTTGCCAGCCATATACATGTTGTTGCATGTGATGTTAAAAACGGTCGCATTGTTAGGGGTAGAAGAGTTCACTTTGAAGATGATGTTGAGGCCTGGTCCCTGTCGGCTCGAGGGAAAACTTGGACAGTGCCCTTGAAATCAACCGCTCCCGCTTACTACTTGGCTCATAGGAAACGTACCGATTCCCCAAACAGAATTCCCTATCCTCTGAAGAGAGTTGATTGGGAACCCGGTGGCGACCCTGCAAAGATTAATGCACAAAACAGAGGTAGAAGTAAATACAAGAGAATTTCATGGGATGAAGCTGCTACAATAATTGCAGGAGAAATGGTAAGAGTTGCGGATAAGTATGGCGTAGAAGCGGTATCATCATGTCGTAGCGGTCATCATCATGAAGGCCATAATGTTCAGGGTTCCATTGATACTATAAATGCTTTTATGTATTACTGGTCATTAGCTAAATATGGTTCTACCACCACTGATCGTCATGACCAGGCGAACAGTACTGCGGGGGGGCAAATGGGTGGCAGGTATGTGTTGGGAACTGATTACGAACCTAACGATGTACTGAAAGACATCTGTGAAAATACCGAATTAATGCTTGTTTGGCCCGGTGATGTCGGAAGCAAAACCTGGCGCTATACAATTGGACAGCTGCCCGGCATGTGGTATCACTGGTTTGAGGAGTTAGGGATAAAACGTGTCTTTATCAGCCCTGACTTAAACTTAGGTGCCAGTTTGTATGCCGATAAATGGATTCCTCTAATACCGCAAACTGATGCGGCTTTTATGCTTGCGATTGCTCATATTTGGTTTAAAGAAGGCACTTTTGACCAATCTTATTTGGATACACACACGGTTGGCTTCGAGAAATTTAAAGCATATGTGCTTGGAGAAGAAGACGGAGAGGAAAAAACAGTTGATTGGGCAGCTCCGATTTGTGGAGTTGATAAGTGGACTATTAAGGCCGTTGCACGTGCATGGGCGTCTAAAATCACGTCTATTGGTTACGGGCGTGCCGGTGGAGGAGCGGTTTGTAGAACGGTTTATGCTCATGAGGCACAGAGAATTCAGCTTTATTTGCAGGCGATGCAAGGCTTGGGAGCTCCGGGGAAACATACCCTTCACGCTTTCGGGCAAGTAATCGGTAAACCTGTAAAACCGGCAACAACAAATAGCGTTGGTGGCTCCGCGAAAATCACATCATTAATAGCTTCAGATCTTGGGCACAGATTGAACGCCAACGATAGAGATCGTCAGTTTATTCCTACCGGTAAATTAGAAAAAGCCATTCTTAACCCACCTGTTTACTACTATTCAATGGCAGACCAATTCTTTAAGCGTCGTTATCCGATGGAAGGTAAATCGGAAATCCACTTTATGTGGCAGCCCGGTGCCAGTTGGACGGGGAGTGACCAGAATGGACACGGTTGCCAGAGAGCAATGCAAAGCCCCAAATTGGAATGTATTGTTTCTCAAATGATGTGGCTTGAAGATGGGATATCTTACTCAGATATAATTTTACCTATCTGCTCTGCAGAAGAACATCCGGATATTAACGTTATCAGTGGTTCAAACTTTGAGGTAATGACTTGCTATACCGAACCTATCGTTAAACCTTTTGGAGAATCTAAATCGGATCTTGAAGCAGTTTTACTTGTTGGTGAAAAGCTGGGAGTAACTGATAGTTTGACCGGCGGTAAAAAGTATGATGAATTAATCCAGGATAGAATTAAAGAAGGATACAATAATTCCGGTGTAACGGATTTAATTAGCTGGGATAAACTCAGTGAAAAAACTTATTTTGCTCAGGCTCCCGACATGAAATGGTACAACAGAGAACCTACTTTCTTGGGCTTCTATAAAGATCCTAATAAAAATCCATTAAGAACGCCTACCGGATTATTGGAAATAGAATCGCAATTACTTAAAGACAACTTCCCAGATGATAAGGAAAGACCTCCGGTAGCTCGTTACGTTCGTGGCGGTCCTCCGGAAGAAGGTTGGGCTCATAATGAAGATAGATTGATTAGTGAAAGAGCAAAACACTATCCGTTATTGATGGTTAGTAACACTTCGACCTGGAAACATCACTCTATGTTCTCGGATGTCCCTTGGACAAGAGAAATCGAAAAAGTTGTTGGTTACGACGGTTATGCGTATTCTCCGATTTGGGTAAATCCGGTTGATGCCGATGCCAGGGGTATTAAAGAAGGTGACATTATAAGAGTCTTTAATGAACGAGGCGGAGTGCTTGGAGGAGCTATTTTAACCGATCGAGTAATTGCTGGTGCAGTACGTATGGAGAAAGCCGGTGGCGGTCATCACATTATCCCTGGTGAACTTCACAGAGGCGGAAACCCTAACTGTATCAATCCGGTTGAAAACCACTCATTGAACGCATATGGAGGTGCTTATACAGGATACTTGGTGGAAGTAGAAAGAGTAACCGGAAGCCAAATGGATGAGTGGCGTGCAAATTACCCTGAAGCATTTGCCAGAGACAGTAACCCAACCTATGGTGAATTCTGCTCAGGTTGGATAATAGGAAAGGGGGGTGAATAATAATGGGTAAAGTATTTCTTATTGATATTGCAAAGTGCAATGGTTGTTATAGCTGTCAGTGTGCTTGTAAAGACGAACATGTTGAGAACGATTGGATGCCTTATAATAGGCTTCAGCCAGCTTATGGACAATTTTGGTTTAAATTACAAGAAATTATAAGAGGAACAACTCCAAAGATTAAAGCTGCTTATGTTCCCTTGATGTGCATGCATTGTGACGATGCTCCATGCATGAAGTCTTGCCCTGTAGACGCGATAAATAAGAGGCCTGACGGATTGGTTATAATTGATCCTGCAAAATGTAATGGATGCATGTTATGTGTTGAAGCTTGTCCTTATGGTGCCATATATTACAATAACGATTTGAAGTTGGCTCAAAAATGCACCGGGTGTGCTCATCTTCTTGATCGAGGCTGGCCTATTAAAGAGCCTCGCTGTGTGGATGCTTGTATAACTGATATGCTTAGGTTTGGAGAAGAAGAAGATTTTTCCGCAGATATTGCTAAATCTGAGGCTTATCCGACATTGTCGGGTGAACCTGCTCCAAAAGTTAGGGTTCATTACCAAAATCTTCCTAAACGATTTATCGCAGGAACTGTATATGACCCTGGTACCGAAGAGGTAGTTATAGGTGCAACTTGTACCCTTTCCGGTGCCGATAGTGGAACTGCTGTTACCGATGAGTTTGGTGATTTCTGGTTTGAAGGAATCGCAGTTGGCGAATATTCGGTTAAAATTGAAAAAGACGGAAAGACTTTAACGAGAGATAATATCAACACCGAAAAGGATGTCAATTTAGGTAATTTAGCTTTATCTTAGTAGTATAAATGCTGCTTAATTGAAGGCTGTGCAAGAATTAAAACAGGACCCGGATCATCCGGGTCCTGTTTTATAGCTACAACGGTGTTCGTTAAATGTTGGCAGCCTTATCCGCCATCGGCTTCGAATTTGTTATTTGTTAGCGCGAACCGTACTGTGTTAAAATTACTTCGGACTGGCAGAGTCTGAAAATAAGTTTTAAATGAGGTTTTGTGTAATTAAAGAAAGGTTCCGAAGCCTCCTTAATTAGACTTCTTTAAAATAGCAATATAACCCTTCACTTTTTTCTCTTCCCTTTAATTTAATCCGTGTTTTAGATCTGTTGTTGGTCAATAAAATTAGGAGAAATAAATTGCAAATAGTAACGGATAGCGGTACCGATGTTTCTTTATCCGAACAAGAAAGGAAAGAACTCAAAGTCAATGTTGTGCCTCTTAACATAACTCTTGACGGAAAAACTTATCGTGATGGGATAGATATTACCCCCGAAGAGTTTTATCCGATTTTAGCGGAAAGTAAAGGTTTACCGAAAACATCTCAGCCTTCCCCTGGGGATTTTGTAAAACTGTATAAAGAGCTGGCTAAAGAAGACCCTGACATTCTGTCCATTCATATGAGTTCGGGGCTTAGCGGTACCCTTAATGCTGCCAAGGTAGCTGCGGGAATGGTACCCGAAGCCAATATAACGCATGTTGATACCAAAACGCTTTCAGTAGCCTCAGGATGGCAAGTGGAGGCAGCGGCAAGGGCGATAAAAAAGGGTTTATCGAAAGAAAACATTTTAGATTTATTGAAAAAAATAGGCGATGCCACAGAGATTGTCTATACGCTAAAAGAATTAAAATACCTTATTCACGGCGGGCGTATCAGTCATATTAAGGGCTTAATTGCTTCGGTTTTGAATATAAAGCCCTTTATCGGGGTGGAAAAAGAGAAGGGGACTTATATTCAGATTGGACAGGCGATAACCTTTGATAGAGCATTGTCGGGTATTGTTGATTTAATAAGTAAACAACACAACCCGGGAGTAAAATTAAGGGCACAAGTGATGCATACCTTTAATCCCGAAAGTGCGATGGCATTACGCGAAATGATTGATAAAGTTTTTCAATGTACATGGCTTCCGGTGGGGAGTATCTCGGTTGCCCTTGGTGCGCACCCGGGCCCCAGTATGGTTGGCGTTGTTTATGCGCCCGAGGAAGTTTTTGCCGAGTTAGTTTAATTTCTCCCCTTTATTTCTCTTAATCATAATGTGGTAAAATCAGATTTGCGGTATACGACACAGGTATAGCGCAAATTTTGGTTTTGCACTTAAATAAGAGGTTCCAAATGTCAAAAACAATTAAAACTGTTTTAATCACCTTGTTGGCGGCGTTTGCCGTAATGTTTTCTTTTCAGGTTGGTTACTATGCCGGTGTTGAAGAAGGAAGGACTTCACTGGCAGATGATCCGCACTTGGCCAGTATTGAAGAAGCATGGTCCAACATCAAATTTTATTATGTTGAAAATGACGATATTGATTACGATCTTTTAACTCAATTTGCAATCGAAGGCATGCTGGATTATTTAAATGACAGCCATTCGGCTTATTTAGACCCTCAGGAATTTGCCAGTGATGCCGAATCAATGGCCGGCAGTTACAGCGGCATCGGTGTTTTGGTTTCCGTAGCCAATGAACGGTTTGTGGTTGTAAAGGTTTACGATGATTCACCGGCGGCAGAAGCCGGATTACTGGAGGGAGACTTTATACAGGCGGTTAACGGAGAGTCTACGGCGGAAATGTCTTTGGATGAACTTGTTTCAAAGGTCCGCGGTGAGGAGGGGACAACAGTAACTCTAAGCGTAATGCGTCATGACGGTCTAACTTCCAAAGATTTGAATGTTATAAGAGGAAAGGTGATTGTTCCGAGCGTCCATTTGGAAATGATTGATGAAATTGCTTACGTCAGAATTGACCAGTTTGCACAGGAAACGGATAAAGAATTCAGTAAGATATTAAAAGAACTTCAGGATAACGGTGCTACCGGTATCGTATTGGACTTGCGCAGTAATCCCGGCGGGTTGTTGCAAACAGTACTAAATATCGCCAGTTGTTTTTACACCGAGGGTAACGTTCTTACCGTTAAAGAAAACGACGGTAAAACTAAAAAATACAATGTCAATAAGCAATCGGTTACCACCAATCTTCCGGTTGTGGTATTGGTTGACAGATACAGTGCCAGCGCCAGTGAAGTATTGGCAGGGGCCTTACAGGATCATAACAGGGCTCAGATTGCGGGGACAATAACCTACGGTAAAGGCAGTGTCAACATCATGTTTGAGTTACCTAATATGGGCGGTTTATATCTTACAACCGCCAGGTGGTATACGCCAAACGGCAATCTAATTGAAGGGATTGGCATTACCCCGGATATTATTACCGATTTGGAAGGCGAAGAATTGATTAATTGGGCGGTCGATTATCTGCTTGACCGTTAGTTTGTACTGCTTTAATCTTTTTTGCTGTGATATTAAGAATGGTTGCTATTATCTTGATATCACTATAAAATGTTGGATGATATGAGCAGCGTATCGGTTTTATACCAGTTACAGGAAACAGAACTTGAGATTGAGTCTTTAAGGGAGACCTTAAGGGCTTATATTAAAAAATTGGAAGAAAACGAGGCGCTAAATTCCGAACGTTCTGCACTGTCTTTACTGCGCAATCAATTGGAAACGCTTCGAAAAAAACAACAAGAAATCCAGTGGTTAATCGATGACATCGAAGCTAAAATAAAAAAATCCAATAACGATTTATACAACGGTAACATCAAAAATCCCAAAGAATTACTTAATTTACAACAAGAAGTAGGCGTGTTGGAATCTCAACGTAAACAACACGAAGATGAATTATTGATTGTGTTATCTCAGACAGAAGCGGTTACGGAGGCGGAAGTCCAAAAAGCTGAAAATGTAAAAAAGATGGAAACCGAGTGGCGCAGCGAACAATCTTCTTTAATCGCGGAAGCGCAGAAATTAAAAACGGCAATTACCGAAATGAAATCCAAACGCGATACTATGGTTTCCGCTATCGATTTACAAATGCTCGAGCGTTATAATCAACTGAAAGAAAAAAGAGGCGTGGCAGTCGCTAAAATTGAACAAGGAACTTGTTGCGGTTGTCGGATAACGCTTTCAACGGCACAGTTACAGCAGGTACGCACCGGAAAAGTTGTGCAATGTGACAGCTGCCGCCGAATTCTTTATCTGTTATAGCTTTACAGAGGAAGGTTTTAATTATCGAAAGAGTTATTATACATACGGACGGGGCATCGCGCGGTAATCCCGGGCGGTCTGCAATCGGTGTTACCATCAAAGATGAAAAAGGCAATCTGTTAAAGTCTGTTTCACAAGCAATCGGCATTACCACCAATAATCAGGCGGAATATAAAGCAATTATCGTCGCGCTTGATCAAGCCGTTAAACTGGGGGCCAAACAAGTAGAACTCAGGTCCGATTCCGAGTTGGTAGTTTTTCAGCTTACCGGCAGATACAAGGTCAAAAAAGATACTTTACAGCCTCTTTTTCAAGAAGTAACAGCCTTAATTTCGCGCTTCGAATCATTTAAAATCAGGCATATCCCCCGCGCGCAAAACAGTGAGGCGGATGCTTTGGCAAACAAAGCGTTTAAATAACGCTTACTTGAGCCTTTTTACTTATCTTGGTTTTTGAAAACAACGGGTTTGCTTCAAGCGCTTAAACTTTGTAATCCCTATTTAATATCCAGTTTTTGCGGGAATGCTTCGTTACGCATTAGATTCCACATTTTATCGATGTAGGAAAGCGTATAAAAGTGTTCGAAATAGTGGTAATAATACGAACCTTTGGTTGTCATTTTGTACCCGTTTTTTTCTTTGCAAACCCATCCCAGTAAGCGTGCAACCAATAATTCAAATCCATAGGCTTTTTGCAGCGAGCAGCCGAAAAATTCACTAAAATCCTTTTCGTTTACGTGCATTGTGTAGGCGCCCCAGAACAAGTAATAAACCATTCGTTGGCGCTTGCTAAAATTCAGCGTCAGGGCAGTGGGAAGCTTTTGCTCTTTAATTTTTTTAATATAAGCGTTAACATCAAAGGTATTAATTTTAAATTTGTCTTTGAGCAGTGTTGTTGCGGAACAGCCGAATCCCAAAAAGTTTTTGCGGGTCATTGAAGAATATTTTGAAACGCCGGCTTGGGAAAACGTCCATACCGAATCGCGAGAGTAACCTTGTTTTTGGCAATAGTTAATCAGTTGATAAAACAATCTTTTTTTATCTTTTTCATTTATGCGCTTAAAACTGCGAGATGTAAAAGAAAAGTCGATAAACGGGTAAACGGCGATACAGTTTGCTCCTATTTCAAAAGCCGTTTGGATATCTTTTTTAAGCAGTTCGATTGTTTGCCCCGGCAGGGTGAAAATAAAATCCATTGATACAGTTTCGAATTGTACTTTTTTGAGGGATTCGGAGATTAACTCCAAATCAATTTCATTACGGCCGAGTGCTTTTAAACAGTCCTTTTGGAAAGATTGAATGCCGATACTGATTTTTGTAACGCCGGCCTGTTTGAGTTCGGAAAGCGTTATCGTATTTACGTCTTGAGGGTGGAGCTCCAATCCAATCCCTTCGCTGATATCAAAGTATTTTCCTAATCTATCGATTATTTTTTGAATATTTGCTGTAAATAGGGCGGGGCTTCCGCCGCCGAAGTATAAACTGCTTACGGTTTTCTTGCTGCTCCCATGGGCGCTTCCTACCATGTCAATCTCTTGCAGTAAGGCATCCAAATATTCGTCAGCTAAATCCTTGTTGTAAACAGTTTTGCAATAGGGGCAAAAATCACAAATTGACCGGCAAAAGGGAATGTGAACGTAAAGCCCTAAGTCTTCCAAATTTTGATAATCTAAGCTGTTATCATTCCTGTCCGTAAATTCGAAAGGGCGAAACGAACGTGTGAGCCATATTCGCGCTGCCGATGTTAAAATCCCCATAATTCGCTTATCCGTGACTTGGTTCTATTTTGGAATAAATTTGTCTTTCAAAGACTGGAGCCACCTCGTATTATACAACAATTACCGTTTGACTAATGTTTTTTTCTGTATTAGAGTATATTCGGCTAAGTAAACCGGGTGACCGCTCCGATTTATCGGGGAGGAAAGTCCGAGCTCCTCCGGGCAGGATGCTGGGTAACACCCAGGAGGGGTAACCCTACGGAAAGTGCAACAGAAACATACCGTCTCGAGCAATCGGGATAAGGGTGAAATGGTGAGGTAAGAGCTCACCGGCAGCCGGGTGACCGGCTGGCCGTGCAAACCCCATCCGGAGCAAGACCGAATAGGGGGATAAAGAAGCCCGGTCTGTCCCCGGGTTGGTCGCTTGAGCCTGGTGGTAACATCAGGCCTAGATAGATGGTCACCGTTTCGCTTTAGCGGAATACAGAACTCGGCTTACAGGTTTACTTAGTCTCATATGTTAAATTGTTCCGGACACCTGATTCGGGCTTGTTAATCCATTGAAAAAAAGCGACAAAAAAACGGATGGTACAAAGACCATCCGTTTTGTATATCCGAATCAATACAGAAATATCTCTTTAGTAGGAAGTCCAGCCGGCATCTGTAGTTACAACAGCTCCGTTAATTGCGCTGGAATCATCGCAGGCAAGGAAAAGAGCGACCTTGGCAACTTCTTCCGGTTCTATTAATCTGGGGTTGAGGTTTATTCCCGCCATTGCCCTGTCCATACAGAACTTATCGGGGTCGCACATAGAATTTCCGATATTTGTTTTTACCGAGCCCGGGGCAATAGCATTGCAGCGAATATTGTAACCGACATACTGAAATCCTACATTCTTGGTTAAACCTACCAGAGCGTGTTTTGATGCAGTATAGGCTGCTCCGGCTCTGGAGCCGACAAGCCCGCCTACCGATGCAATATTTACGATAACTCCTGCTTTCTTCTCAATGAATATGGGAAGAGCCTTTCTGATGGAGCGCATCGGGCCGGTTGAATTAACGGCAAATACCCTTTCCCAGAGCTCATCCGTAACCTTTTCTGCGGGTGCAAAATTGTCCAGAATTCCGGCATTATTAACCAGTATATCAAGCGTACCATACGTATTTATGGCTTCATCAATCATGTTCTGAACGTCTTCTTCTTTGGTCACGTTAGCGATTACCGCTTTGGTTTCTCCCCCGTCTGCGGTTATTTCGCTGACAACGGCGTTAATACTTTCCTGATTTATATCGGCGGCAATAACTTTTGCTCCTTCTTTTGCAAAAAGAGTAGCTATGCACTTCCCCATCCCGGAGCCTGCCCCGGTTACAACGGCAACCTTACCTTGAAGCTTTGGCATTTTGAATGCACCTCCTCAGAATATTATTAAACCAATATAAGTTGAAGGATAAAAGACGCTTTTATATACTAACATACTTGTAGTATATTATGCCAATTCATTGTAAGTAAAATGACTACAAAACCAGATTTTACCCTGTAAATATTTAATAATACACTATATTATTTGAAATTAAAAAATATGTATTTTGTCTTTAGCAGAGGTAAAATAAGTGTATGCTTTCTCTTTTGGCATTGAGATACGCCTAAAAGAAAAGTGTTGTATTGTGGGAAAGTGTTTTTATCCCGTAACTGCTGCGTCTTGGGGGCTTTCGC